>JAAYPH010000123.1 GCA_012519955.1 Candidatus Epulonipiscium sp. | reverse complement strand
GATATTAGTACTAGGGTTATCAAGGGTAAAATGAACTCCACTTCGCTCCGCCCTTGACAACCACAGGCAATTGCTTCTAAATATCATATGGTTTCAAAATTTGTTGCATTTAATATTGCAATTTAGACATAAAAATAAGATTGCGAATTTCTTAAAAAAGTTATTGACTTTATTTTTAAATGCTGATAAAATACATATCAAATTTAAATTTAATTTTCAGATAAATGCAATGAAGGAGCCTGGTATTTTGCACAATATAGGTGCAGAGAGTCGGTGGCTGGTGTGAACCGATCCTATAGCAGAATATGAATCTCTCCAGAGCAGTTTCTCTGAAGTGTAGGGGATTCTTTACACAAGTAAGAGATAAACGGTAAGCCCCGTTACAGGCGAAGGTTTGATAGAACCTAGTGAGCGAACTTTATTGCAAAATAAAGTTAATAAGGGTGGTAACGCGCGGAGTGTATCCTCGTCCCTGCAAGTCAGGGATGAGGTTTTTTTATACTTTTTTATTTCAAAAGGAGGGGAGTAGATGAAGGCTGCAGAAGCGATTGTAGAATGTTTAAAGAGAGAAGAGGTTACTACAGTCTTTGGATATCCGGGGGCGGCTATAATGCCCTTGTATGAAGCTTTAAGAAAGTCAGCTATTCGTCATATTTTAGTTCGACAAGAACAGGCAGCTGCTCATAGTGCCAGTGGATATGCCCGTACCTCAGGTAAAGTAGGTGTATGTATTGCTACTTCAGGGCCGGGGGCTACGAATTTAATCACAGGAATTGCAACTGCTTATATGGACTCCATTCCTCTTGTTGCATTTACAGGACAGGTAAAATCAACATTAATAGGAAGAGATGTGTTTCAAGAGGTTGACATTACAGGAGCCACAGAACCTTTTATTAAACATAGTTATCTTGTAAAAGATGCAAAAGATCTTCCACGAATCATCAAAGAAGCCTTTCATATCGCAAAAACTGGAAGACCGGGACCAGTCCTTATTGATATTCCGGTAGACATACTAAATGAAACCATTGAGTTTTATTATGATAAAGAAATTAACATCAGAGGTTATAAGCCTACATATACAGGTCATATCGGACAGATCAAAAGAGCATTAAGAAGACTTAGAGACAGTAAAAAACCAATTATATGCATTGGTGGGGGAATTGTCAGTGCAAAGGCAGAAAAGGAACTTCTTGCTTTTGCAGAAAAAGCAAAGATTCCGGTAGTATGTACTTTAATGGGTCTTGGAGGAATGAACCATAATTCCCCATACTATATTGGAATGGTAGGTTCACATGGACATAAAGTTGCCAACAAGGCGGTTTCTGAAGCAGATGTAGCAGTCTTTATGGGCGCCCGAATTGCAGATCGAGCAACTGGCGGAAGTAAGCTATTTGCCAAGAATGCAGATATTATTCATATAGATGTAGACCCTGCAGAAATTGGGAAAAATTTAGGAACCTCCATACCAGTTGTAGGGGATGTGAGAAATATCCTGGAACAATTCCTGGAGATGGCGGAACCTTTACATACGGACGAATGGGTACAATACCTCAGAGATTTGAAAGCAAACGATAAAAAAGACAGGAAGCCCACCAAGAATGTCAATCCCAAATATGCGATAAAGCTTCTTTCTGAGTTTTTAGATAAAAACGCTATTTTAGTTGGGGATGTAGGTCAGAACCAAATGTGGTCAGCACTCAACTTTAATATATTCGATGACAGAAAGTTTTTTACATCAGGCGGTTTAGGCACCATGGGATATAGTTTGCCTGCTGCCATTGGGGCAGCCATAGCGGCGCCTGAAAGGCAGGTTGTCGCAACCATGGGAGACGGCGGATTTCAAATGAGTTTATTTGAATTAGCCACTTTAAAACAAAACAAAGTGAAATTAATTATACTGTTGTTTAATAATACAGGATTGGGCATGGTTAGAGAAATGCAGTATAAAAATTATAAAGCAGAGTATGGCGTAGATTTAAGCGGCAATCCTGATTTTATTAAACTGGCAGATGCCTATGGCATTAAAGGCAGAAGAGTTTTTCAGGATGATGAACTCAAAGAAGTATTTGATGAAGCTATTCATTCCGATGAGACATTCTTAATAGAATGTATCGTCGATCCAAAAGAAAGCACACTTTGACAAATTTTTTACTGTGGAAAGGAGGATTTCTATGAAGAGACATGTTTTATCCATTTTGGTAGAAAACCACTCAGGGGTACTGAGTCGGGTTTCAGGACTTTTTAGTCGACGGGGCTATAATATCGACAGTCTTTCCGTGGGAGAAACTGAAGATCCCAATGTATCCCGTATGACTATTGTTGTTCGAGGAGACGAATATATCCTGGAACAAATTAAAAAGCAATTAAATAAGCTTATCGATGTTATTAAAGTTATAGAATTAAAAGCTGAACAATCTGTATACAGAGAATTAATGCTTTTAAAAGTAGGTGCTGATACCGATAAAAGAGCAGAAATTATTGAAATTGTAAATATTTTTAGAGGAAGAATAGTAGATGTTGCCAGTGAATCTTTAATGATTGAAGTAACTGGTGATGAAGGGAAACTATCAGCATTAATCAGCATGATGGAACCTTATGGAATTAAAGAAATGATCCGCACCGGCCTTACTGCTTTGGAGCGAGGAAATAAAGAAATCAAACAACACAAAAAATATGAGGAGGAATAAGAAATGGCAAAATTATATTATGAACAGGATTGTAATTTAAATTTATTAAAAGGAAAAACAGTAGCGATTATTGGATATGGGAGTCAAGGTCATGCCCATGCCCTTAACTTACATGAATCTGGTGTAGATGTAGTGGTTGGACTTTATGAAGGCAGCAAGTCCTGGGCAAAAGCAGAAGAGGCAGGACTTAAAGTTGCTGTTGCAGCAGAAGCAGCAGCTCAGGCTGATATTATTATGATTCTTATTAATGATGAAAAACAAGCTAAATTATATAAAGAAAGCATTGAACCCAATTTAGCTCCAGGAAAATCTTTAGTTTTTGCTCATGGTTTTAATATTCATTACGGACAAATCGTACCTCCGGCAGATGTAAATGTATTTATGGTTGCACCTAAGGGACCCGGACATACCGTAAGAAGTCAATATCAGGAAGGAAAAGGAGTTCCTTGTTTGGTTGCTGTATACCAAGATGCTACAGGCAATGCAAAAGATTTAGCCCTTGCGTATGCAGCGGGAATTGGTGGAGCAAGAGCTGGTATTCTTGAAACCACTTTCAAAGAAGAAACTGAAACAGACCTTTTCGGAGAACAAGCGGTACTCTGCGGAGGAGTTTCTGAACTGATGAAAGCAGGATTTGAAACCTTGGTAGAAGCTGGATATCAACCAGAAAGTGCTTATTTTGAATGTATGCATGAAATGAAATTAATCGTAGACTTAATCAACCAGGGTGGATTAAGCTACATGAGATATTCCATCAGTGATACAGCAGAATTTGGAGATTACTCCGTTGGAAAACGTATCATCACAGAAGAAACGAAGAAAGAAATGAAAAAGGTATTAAGAGAAATCCAAGACGGTACCTTCGCTAAGAATTGGATTTTAGAAAATCAGGCAAATCGTCCTTCATTTAACGCAAGAAGAAGAATGGAAGCAGAACATCAAATTGAAAGAGTAGGAAAAGAACTTCGCAAAATGATGAGCTGGATTCAAGAAAAATAAGTAGCAATCCAGTAGTTAAGTTAGTATAAAAGTTTATATCAGTATTTTTATAGAATGAAGTTTACAGAGGGGGGAGAATGAAGAGCATGGCGAATAAAATAGCAATTTTTGATTCTACCTTAAGAGATGGTGCACAAGCAGAAGGAATTTCCTTTTCTGTAGAAGATAAATTAAAAATTGTAAAGACTCTTGATGAGTTTGGGGTTGCCTATATTGAAGCCGGCAACCCAGGCTCAAATCCTAAGGATTTAGAGTTTTTCGAGAGAGTTAAAAAACTTAACCTTAGTAACGCCAAAATAGCAGCCTTTGGAAGCACAAGAAGAAGAGGTATATCCGTTGAAGAAGACAGCAATGTCAAGTCATTGCTTAGTGCAGATACACCGGTTGTCGTAATCTTCGGGAAGAGCTGGGATTTTCATGTGACGGATATTATTAAAACCTCTTTAGAGGAAAATCTTGAGATGATCAAAGACACCTTAAGATTTTTCAAAGAAAAAGGCAAAGAAGTGATTTTTGACGCAGAGCATTTCTTTGATGGATATAAAGCGAATCCTGAATATGCCATGGCAGCTTTATCTGCGGCAGTTGAAGGCGGTGCTGATTGTATCGTTCTTTGTGAAACCAATGGGGGAGCCTTTCCAAATGAAGTCTATGAAATTACTAAAAAAGTTGTGGAAGCTTTTGAAGTACCCGTTGGAATTCATCCTCATAATGACGGGGGAATGGCAGTTGCCAATGCAATTATGGCAGTAGAAGCCGGGGCTACCCAGGTTCAAGGAACCTTTATAGGCTTTGGAGAACGATGTGGTAATGTCAATCTATCCACTGTTATAGGAAATCTCCAACTTAAGAAAAATTTTGATTGCATACCTAAGGAACAGATGTGCACCCTTACGCAAACTGCCAGAAGAATAGCAGAAATTGCAAATGTAAGTTTAAGTGACAGAATGCCTTATGTAGGCAAAAGTGCTTTTGCTCATAAGGGCGGCATGCACATTGACGGCGTTTCAAAAGCCAGCCATTCCTTTGAACATATCAATCCTGAACTGGTGGGAAATGAAAGAAGATTTCTTATGTCAGAAGTTGCTGGCAGAAGCACTATTTTATCCAAAATACAAAAGGTTAATCCTAATGTTACGAAGGATTCCCCTGAGACCAAAGAAATTATTGATCGATTAAAAGAATTAGAGCATTTAGGCTATCAATTTGAAGGTGCAGAAAGTACATTTGAACTGATTATTCGCAAGCAATTAGGAAAATATAGACCGTTCTTTGAATTGGATCATTTTAAAATTATTGGGGAACATCCTGCAGGAAATGAAGATTTTAGTTCTTCAGCTATGATTAAAGTAAACGTTGATGGTCAAGTTGAAATTACTGCGGCAGAGGGCGACGGTCCTGTTAATGCTTTAGATAAAGCTTTAAGAAAAGCATTAGAGGTATTCTACCCTGCGCTTAAAGAAGTTCATCTTACAGACTATAAAGTAAGGGTTTTAGATACCAAAGAAGCTACAGCCGCAAAGGTTAGAGTATTAATTGAATCCACTGACGGTGAAGACATTTGGACGACAGTAGGCGTATCTACTGACATTATTGAAGCCAGCTGGATCGCACTGGTAGATTCTATTGAGTATAAATTAATCAAAGACATAGAGAAGAAGTTTAAACCATATTTGTGACAGAGGAGATGATACAATGGGAATGACAATGACACAAAAAATATTGGCAGCTCATGCAGGGCTTGAAAGCGTAGTAGCTGGTCAATTGATAGAAGCTCGCTTAGACCTGGTACTTGGAAATGACGTAACCACACCGGTGGCAGTAAAGGAATTTTCAAAGGTTGGAATAGATAAAGTGTTCGATAAAACAAAAGTGGCAATTGTACCGGACCATTTTACACCTAATAAAGATATCAAAGCAGCAGAACAATGTAAATTTATCCGTGAATTTGCCCGTGATAAAGAAATAGAAAACTATTTTGAAGTAGGAGAAATGGGAATAGAGCATGCCCTTATCCCAGAAAAAGGTCTGGTTGTACCGGGAGATGTAGTAATTGGCGCAGACTCCCATACCTGTACTTATGGTGCTCTTGGAGCTTTTTCAACAGGTATCGGAAGTACCGATATGGCAGCCGGAATGGCAACAGGCAAAGCATGGTTCAAAGTACCATCAGCTCTTAAATTCGTTTTAACAGGAAAAATGCAAAAATGGGTAAGCGGTAAAGATGTGATACTGCACATTATCGGTATGATTGGCGTTGACGGTGCATTATACAAATCTATGGAGTTTGTTGGAGACGGTATTAAAAATCTTTCCATGGATGACCGTTTTACTATGGCGAATATGGCTATTGAAGCCGGAGCAAAAAATGGTATTTTCCCTGTAGACGAAAAAACCTTAGAATATGTTAAAGCCCATTCTACTAAAGAATACACAATCTATGAAGCAGATGAAGATGCAGAATATGATGCAGTTTACGAAATTGATCTTAGTACCATTCGTCCAACTGTAGCATTTCCACATCTTCCAGAGAATACCCGTACCATTGATGAAGTAGGAGATATAAAAGTAGATCAGGTAGTTATCGGATCTTGCACCAATGGACGTATGGAAGACTTAAGAATGGCTGCAAGCATTTTAAGAGGAAAGAAAGTGGCAAAAGGGGTTCGTGTAATTGTATTCCCTGGAACACAAAAAATATATCTTCAAGCTTTAGAAGAAGGTTTGGTTAAAGATATCGTTGAAGCTGGAGCAGTATTTAGCACACCTACCTGTGGACCTTGTCTTGGAGGACATATGGGAATACTTGCTAAAGGTGAAAGAGCGATTGCTACAACCAACAGAAACTTTGTAGGTCGTATGGGTCATCCGGAATCTGAAGTATACCTGGCAAGTCCTGCTGTAGCAGCTGCATCTGCGCTGACAGGCAAAATCACCAATCCGGAAGAAATAGCGTAATAAGGAGGACATATTAATGAAAGCACGAGGAAGAGTATTTAAATACGGAGACAACGTAGATACAGATGTAATTATCCCTGCTCGCTACTTAAACACATCTGATCCACAAGAGCTGGCGAAACACTGTATGGAAGATATAGATAGTACCTTTGCCCAAAAAGTACAAGAAGGAGATATCATTGTTGCCGATAAAAACTTTGGCTGTGGCTCTTCAAGGGAACATGCACCTATTGCGATTAAAGCGTCAGGAGTATCTTGCGTTATTGCAAGTACCTTTGCGAGAATATTCTATCGTAACGCAATTAATATAGGTCTTCCAATTTTGGAATGTGAAGCAGCTGTTAAAGGAATAGAAGCTGGTGATGAAGTAGAAATCGACTTCGGAACAGGAACCATCACAAACCTAACCAAAAATGAGACCTATCAGGCTCAGGCATTCCCTGAATTTATGCAAAAAATCATTGCCGCAGACGGGCTTATCAAATACATCCAAAAAGACTTGGCATAATCCATCGAGTCGCTTATAAAGCGACTCGAATTTATAAATTAGAAACGGAGGCGAAATCAATGAATTTTAACATTGCAACCATTCCAGGAGACGGAATAGGTCCAGATATCATAGAACAAACCGTATTGGTATTAAATAAAATAGGAGAAAAATTCGGTCACACATTTAATTTTACAGAAGTATTAGCAGGGGGCGCTGCAATTGATGCAACCGGAGAACCCCTTCCACAAGAAACCATAGACATTTGTAAAAAAAGTGATTCTGTATTATTGGGTGCCGTAGGAGGACCTAAATGGGATAATCTTCCCGGAGACAGAAGACCAGAAAAAGCGCTTTTAGGACTTAGAGGAGAATTAGGCCTTTTTGCTAACTTAAGACCAGCTTTACTTCACAGAGCCTTAAAGGATGCTTGTCCTCTAAAGCCTGAAATTATTGGCGACGGACTGGATATTTTAGTAGTTCGTGAATTAACAGGCGGTATTTATTTTGGTGAAAGAGGAAGAAGAAACGGTAAATTTGGAGAAGAAGCTTATGATACGGAGACGTATTCTGTTCACGAAGTAGAACGTATCGCTAGAGTAGGCTTTGAATCTGCTATGAAAAGAAATAAAAAAGTAACCAGTGTGGATAAAGCCAATATTTTAGAATCCTCAAGACTCTGGAGATCCGTAGTGGAAAAAGTTGCAAAAGATTATCCGGAAGTTGAACTTAACCATATGTATGTAGATAATGCTGCAATGCAGCTTGTAAGAAATCCAAAACAATTTGACGTGATCATAACAAGCAATATGTTCGGAGACATTTTATCTGATGAAGCCAGCATGATTACAGGTTCTATCGGTATGCTGCCTTCTGCCAGCTTAGGAGAAGGTACTCTTGGAATGTATGAACCGATTCACGGTTCAGCACCAGATATTGCAGGGCAGGATAAAGCGAATCCAATCGCAACCATTCTCTCAGCGGCTATGATGCTTCGCTACTCCTTTAATTTAGAGAAAGAAGCAGATTGCATTGAAGAAGCAGTAACAAAAGTGCTGGAACAAAACTACCGTACAGGGGATATTATGAGTGACGGAATGAAATTGGTAGGAACCAGAGAAATGGGTAAACTAATCATTGATGCATTATAAAATATTATCAATTCCCACCTTTATAGGCGACGGAAAAACAGGGAGGAATTAAAATGTCCGATGAATTAATCATCTATTTAGACGGAGAGTATGTAAAAAAATCAGAAGCTAAAATATCTGTATTTGACCACGGCGTATTATACGGAGACGGCGTATTTGAAGGTATTCGTGCCTACAACGGACGAATTTTTAAATGCAAAGAGCATATCGATAGAATCTATGCAGCTGCAAAAGCTATTATGTTAGATATCCCTATGACCAAAGATGAGATGAAAGAAGTTTTGCTTGAAACCTGCAGAAGAAACAATTTAAGAGATGCATATATACGCTTGGTTGTAACCAGAGGTGCTGGAGATTTAGGTCTTAGTCCTACAAAATGTCCAAAACCTACGGTATTTTGCATTGCTGCTACGATTGAACTGTACCCACCGGAAATGTACGAAAAGGGAATGCCCGTGATTACTGCTGCTCAACGCAGAAATAAGGCAACCATCGTTGACCCTCAAATTAAATCTTTAAATTATTTAAATAATATCTTGGCAAAAATAGAAGCTAACCGTGCCGGAGTGCCTGAAGCAATCATGCTCAATCATGACGGTATCGTAGCAGAATGCACAGGAGATAATATTTTCATTGTAAAAGACGGAGTAATTTATACACCTCCTATCCATATAGGCATATTAGATGGTATTACCAGAAGAACAATCATAGACCTGGCAAAAGAAATGGGTATCGAAGTCTATGAAAAAGAATTTACATTATTTAATGTATACAATGCGGATGAATGTTTCTTAACAGGAACAGCTGCAGAAGCGATTGCTGTAACTCAAGTGGATGGAAGAGTGATTGGCGATGGGGTAGCAGGACCAATTACAAAGAAACTGCTTGAAGCATTCCAAGCCTATGCGAACAGTAACGGAGAACCAATTTATAACTAAGGGGTGGACATATGAGAAGTGATCGTGCCAAGAAGGGATTGGAAAGAGCACCTCATCGTTCTTTGTTTAAAGCGATGGGTTATACGGATGAAGAAATTAAACAACCTTTAGTCGGTATAGTGAATGCAAAAAATGAAATTATTCCGGGACATATACATCTCGATACCATTACAGAAGCTGTAAAAGCAGGAGTTCGAATGGGGGGAGGAACCCCTATAGAATTTCCGGCAATTGGAGTATGTGATGGTATTGCCATGGGGCATATCGGAATGCACTATTCCCTTGCATCAAGAGAATTGATTGCCGATTCTATTGAAACCATGGCAATGGCTCACGGTTTTGACGCTTTAGTCCTTATACCCAACTGCGATAAGATTGTTCCGGCAATGCTGATGGCAGCTGCCAGAATCAATATTCCTGCCATTGTAGTCAGTGGAGGCCCAATGCTTCCTGGAAACATGGAAGGAAAGAGATTAAGCTTAACGGACGTATTTGAGGCAGTAGGAGCGGTTAAAGCAGGAACAATGACGGAAGAAGAACTTAGTAAGTGTGAAGACTCTGCTTGCCAAAGCTGCGGTTCATGTTCCGGTATGTTTACTGCCAATAGCATGAACTGCTTAACGGAAGTTCTAGGTATGGGATTGCCAGGAAACGGAACAATTCCAGCAGTATATGGTGAGCGAGTTCGTTTGGCTAAAAAAGCTGGAATGACCGTTATGAAACTATTAGAAGATGATATAAAACCACGGGATATTATGACCAAAGAAGCATTTTACAATGCTCTGACAGTGGATATGGCCCTGGGCTGCAGTACCAATAGTATGCTTCATCTTCCTGCCATTGCTTATGAAGCCGGAGTTGAACTTAATTTAGAAATTGCCAATGAAATCAGTGCTAAAACACCGAATCTTTGTAAATTAGCTCCTGCAGGCCCGAATTTTATAGTTGATTTGTATGAAGCAGGCGGTGTTCAGGCGGTAATGAAGGAATTGTCTAAAAAAGATTTATTAGATTTATCTCTGCCAACAGTAACAGGAAAAACAGTGGGAGAAAATATTGCATCGGCTGTTAATAGAAACCACAATATTATCCGACCGATTGAAAATCCTTATAGTCCAACAGGAGGCATTGCCGTATTAAAAGGTAATTTAGCGCCTGATGGATGCGTTGTAAAACGTTCTGCTGTGGCAGAAGAAATGTTGCTGCATAAAGGTCCGGCAAGGGTATTTAATTCCGAAGAAGAAGTAACGTCAGCAATATTTGGCGGAAAAATCAATAAGGGAGATGTCGTTGTAATCCGTTACGAAGGTCCTAAAGGAGGTCCGGGTATGAGGGAAATGCTTACACCTACCTCGGCACTGGCTGGGATGGGGCTTGATAAAGATGTTGCCCTTATTACGGACGGAAGATTTAGTGGTGCCACAAGAGGAGCATCTATCGGTCATATTTCTCCTGAAGCGGCTGAAGGCGGCCCTATAGCCTTTGTAGAAGAAGGAGACATCATAGCCATAGATATGATTAATGGAAGAATAGAATTAGAAGTATCCGATGAAGAACTTCAAAGAAGAAAAGAAAATTGGATACCTCCAGAACCAAAAATTAAAACCGGTTATCTTGCAAGATACGCAAAATTAGTTTCATCTGCAAGTACGGGAGGAGTATTTAAGAATTAATGGTAGTAGGGGTCGCCGCCCGCGGTGATCCCTATAGTTCTAAAAAAGGAGGAAATGTATGCAACTTACAGGCGCACAAATCTTAATAGAGTGTTTAAAAGAGCAGGGAGTGGATACGGTTTTTGGGTATCCAGGAGGCTCTGTTCTAAACATCTATGATGAATTATATAAACATCAACATGAGATAAGGCATATTCTGACTGCTCATGAACAGGGAGCAGCCCATGCCGCTGACGGATATGCCAGAGCAACGGGCAAAGTAGGCGTATGCATTGCGACATCAGGTCCGGGAGCAACAAACCTGGTAACGGGCATCGCAACCGCATATATGGACTCTGTTCCCATGGTGGCGATTACAGGTAATGTGCCGGTTTCTTTATTGGGTAAAGACAGTTTCCAGGAAGTTGATATTTGTGGAATCACTATGCCTATTACCAAGCATAATTTTATCGTAAAAGATGTAAAGGATTTAGCGGACATTATAAGAAGAGCCTTTTACATTGCAAAAGAAGGGCGTCCGGGGCCTGTATTGATTGATATTCCAAAAGATGTAACTGCTGCAAAAGCAGACTATCATTATCAAGAGCCAAAATCGATTCCTGTATATACGGAATATATAAGGGAAAAAGATATCGAGGAAGCAATCAATATCATTAATCAATCGGAAAAGCCTTTTGTATATGCAGGGGGAGGCATCATTTATGGGGATGCTACTGAGGAATTGCTTCAATTCGTAGAAAAGATTAGTGCACCTGTGACCTGTAGTTTAATGGGTCAGGGAGCATTTCCTGCAACCCATAAATTGTATACAGGTATGATTGGAATGCATGGAACAAAGGCATCCAATATTGCAGCAACAGAATGCGACTTGCTTATTGCCATAGGAGCTCGTTTTAGTGATCGGGTAGTAAGTAAATTAGAAGGATTTGCTCCAAATGCACAGGTTATTCATATAGATATTGACCCGGCAGAAATCAACAAAAATATAAAAACCCATCATTATATCATCGGGGATGTAAAAGAAGTTTTAAAAATACTGAATGAAAGATTAGAAAAGAAAACGCCTAATGGATGGAATCAGAAAATTGAAGAAATTATGAAGGAATATCCTGTTGCTTATCCCCAGGATGATACTTTAAGACCTCAATACATAATAGAAAAAATCTACGAAAAGACCAACGGAGAAGCCATCATTACTACAGAAGTAGGGCAGCATCAAATGTGGACTGCTCAATATTATAAATTCGCAAAGCCTCGTACTCTGATTACATCAGGAGGTCTTGGAACAATGGGATATGGTACCGGCGCAGCGATGGGAGCCCAACTGGGAATGCCTGAAAAACAAGTGGTTCATATTGCCGGGGACGGAAGCTTTAGAATGAACTGCAATGAATTGGCTACCATTACAGCATATAATATTCCATTAGTCATTGTAGTCATTAATAACGGTACATTAGGTATGGTTCGTCAATGGCAAACGATGTTTTACGGCGGAAGATATTCTGCAACCACATTGGATAGAGGACCGGACTTTGTAAAATTAGCAGAAGCTTATGGAGCAAAAGCTTATAGAATTACGACTAAAGAAGAATTGGAAAGTGCTTTACAAGAAGCTTTAAGCTTAAGGAAACCCGTATTACTTGATTGTCACGTAGATATCGATAATAAAGTATTGCCCATGGTACCTCCGGGAAAAGCCATAGAGGATGTTATTACAGAGGAAGAATTCTAAATTTTATTGCACCTATGCAATAAAAAAGTTCTCTACATTATGTAGGGAACTTTTTTATTGATCTTTATTTTGATTTTTTTGCCGATCTTCTTTAATCACATCTTTTACATCTCTTGCTTTATCTTTTAATCGAGCATTTACATTTCTTGAAAGAAGCACATCACTAAGCCATTTTAGAGCATTATCGGTATCTCCAGTACGTCTATAAAGGTCTCCTATTAAATAGGTTAACGTATGCTCATTCATGCCGCAAACGGGAAACCGTTCTTTCTCAAAAGATTCCAGAAAGCCTTTAAGGGCTTGTTCTAAAAAGCGGTGTTCATTATCTTTATCTTCCAACTCTCTATAAAGCCATGCAATTTTTAAACATATATATGCTTTTTCACTCATTCTTGCTTTTTTTACAATGGCATTAAGCAAAGCCAGCTTATATCTTTCGATGGCAATTTCAATAGTATATACATTTGGATATAATTTCGTCTTAAATACAGAAGAAATCTGATTTTTAATCCATTCTATCTGAGTAGCACGGAGACTATTAAAATATTGAGTTAATGCTGCATAGCCGCAATAAGGACATAGAATAACATCATACTTCATCGGGTTAATGACCGAATAATTAGGCTTAAAATCTGTATCCGTAGAGACCAGACGGGCTTTCCCGGATTTTACTGTTTTCGCCTTAAAATTCAAAGAGCAAACGGGACAAGTATAAGATTTTTCATAAAGGCAGTCCTCTTCTGTAGTTTCTTTTTTTTCTACTGCGGGGATATCCTGGGTTTCCTGTTTTTCTTCGTATATAGTCAATTTGTCTAAATTTTCAAAGCCTAATGCTTCCAATCCTTCAAAAAAGTTATTCATAGTATTAATCCTTTCAGATATCAGGATAGGTATATAGTATCAAAGAATAATGGGCATATAGTATTATATTCCTATTATATCGTAAGAAAATTAAAATGTAAATTCAATAAGAAAACTTAACAAATGATACTAACCGGTTTTTAATATGAAATGAAAAGCCACATATAGTATGAGCAAGAAGATCGGCTGATGAATCAAATAAATGAATAGAGAATGCCTGCCGAGAAAGTTAAGAAGTCCATCTTGACAGGTTTTATTAAAGATGCTTTTTTTCTCTTTGTAGACGGTTCTCCCAATTAATGTTCCAATTAAAAAGACGCCAAACCAGGGGAATAGAGGATAATAATCCATTGAGTTAAAACTGTCATGGATGAGTCCTATAGGACTTAAAAGCCATGTGTTAATAGTGATGCGGTCCATAATAATACCTAAAATAATAATCATTATAGACAAAACACCGGTCCATAAAAGAGGGATCACTCTTATGTAATGAAATAAAATCATGCTTAGACCGAGAAGATGAAGAATGCCAAATCGTATATATTCTTCGGGCATCAATATATAGGTGCCAATGGTTAAAAGCATTCCTATTAAAAAAACCTTAAACCCTCTGATTAAATTATTTTTACTAAAAGTACAGCTTATCCCAGCCAAAAGCATAAAAAGAATGGCAGATAATTTACCTTCATAATACCAAAAATGATTCCAAGAAGGGATGGGAATATTATAAAATGCCTGTAAGTCATATAAAAAATGGAACAACATCATCAGAATAATTGCAATGCCTCTTAAGAAGTCAATTTCCATTATGCGATTTGGATATTGTTTTGAGTCGCTTTTTTTTATAACCAAAGAACATCCTTCTTTCATTCTATAAAAACTTTGTACTTTAATATTATGATATAAAAATTTAATTGTAAACAAATAATAATAAATCTATGAAAAATATTTGTTCAAATAGTTGCATTGACAACTATTTATTGCTGTGATATAGTTGTCAATGCAACTATTATAAAGGAGTATAGTCATGGAAAATTGCAAATCAATAGGCAAATATATTTCAATTATTTATCGTCAAGGACAGTGCTATATCAATAAAAAGCTGGAACCGTACGGAATCGGAAGCGGTCAGTTTATTTTTCTTAACGTCCTTTATCATAAAGATGGAATACGCCAGGAAGAAATGGCAGATATTTTGGATATTGATAAAGGTACAACTGCAAGAGCAATTAAGCGGCTTGAGGAAGAAGGATATATCTACAGAAGAACCGATTCAAAAGATCATAGGGCTCAACTTGTTTTTTTAACACAGAAAGCAAAAGATATAGAAGAAGATATTTATAAAATATTAAGAAGCTGGACAGATATTTTATTATCTGACTTTTCTATAGAAGATTCTAAGAAAGCAGAAGAGCTTCTGGAGGCAATGACGAAAAATATTCATAGATATTATGAAAGGGAGGAAATACAACATGGAAGATAGACAAGAACAATTAAGAAGTGAAAAAATAGGAACTCTGCTTTTAAAGTTTTCTATTCCTGCCATTGTTGGAATGCTAGTGAATGCCTTGTATAACATTGTAGACAGAATTTTTATTGGGCAAGGGGTAAATGCCTTGGCAATTACGGGAATAGGTCTTGTTTTTCCTATCATGACAGTTATGATGGCATTTGGTATGCTTATAGGAATTGGAAGTACTGCTTTAATTTCAATTCGACTGGGCGAAAAACGACAAGATGAGGCTGAACATATTTTAGGGAATGCTTTTACCCTTCTTGTAATTGTTTCTTTAGCAATTACTGTATTAGGACTTATTTTCATAGATCCACTTCTTGTAATCTTCGGGGCGAGTCCAGATACGATCGGATATGCTAAAGATTATATCGTTATTATTTTGTATGGAACCATTTTTAATGCCCTGGGTTTTGGACTCAATAATATTATACGGGCTGAGGGCAATCCAAAGGCTGCTATGTTAACAATGCTGCTTGGGGCAATCATTAACACCATTTTAGACCCAATCTTTATCTTTGTATTTAATATGGGGGTAAAAGGAGCAGCGTATGCAACAATTATTGGGCAGCTTGCCAATACGATTTATGTATTGTCTTATTTTAATAGTAAGAAAAGCATTTTAAAGATTCACAGAAAACATATGAAGCTTTCAAAAGAAATTGTTATAGGTATTTTTGCTATTGGTATGTCGCCTTTTGCCATGCAGATGGCTGCCAGTGTGGTCCAGCTTTTGTCCAATAACGCTTTAAAGACCCATGGCGGAGATTTGGCAATCGGTGCAATGAGTATTATTTCCAGCGCCGTTATGATTTTCTTTATGCCGATCTTTGGAATTAATCAAGGGGCACAGCCTATTATTGGCTATAACTATGGAGCAAAACAATATGATCGGGTGAAACATACACTGAAATTAGCAGTGGGTGCAGCAACTGTTATTTCTTTAGTTGGATTTATCACAGTGCAGGTATTTCCGCAAGCTATTATCCGGATTTTCAATGATGATCCTGAGCTGCTTAGAATTGGCTCCAGCGGGATTCGAGTTTATTTAGCCATGATGCCAATCATAGGTTTTCAAATTGTAAGTGCTAACTATTTCCAAGCCATAGGCAAAGCTAAAATATCTATGTTTTTAAGTTTGCTGAGACAAGTAACACTCTTGATTCCGCTTCTTCTTATTTTACCGCCGATTTTTGGACTTACAGGAGTATGGTTATCGGCACCAACAGCTGACTTTATTTCATCCATTATTACAGGGATTTACGTTTGGAGAGATATGCGCAAATTAGACGAAGATCATGCTTTAGTTTTAGCATTGCAAAAATAGGTGCCTGTTTGTTCACATTTCCACATTTGATTGAACCTAATATCTATTGGCAATATAATAGCTCCCCTTATAGTATACAGTTTAAAAATTGTGTACTATAGGGGGAGCTTATTGTATTGTGTCGGCTTTGCCGACCGTGCTCTGTGCGAGAGTTTCGCAAGGGAAACTTTTCCTTGGGAAATAAGAAAGTTCCTTGCTTGCAAGGGAACAAACTTTCTTGTGAGAAAAAGATCCATGTAATTTGATCTAGGGGTTACTGCAGTTTGACCTTATTGGTTCTTCTTAATTTTCTCCTGTTATAGATTATGCCTAATATAGAGAAACCGGTTAGTAAGCCAATCGTTTTAAAATACTTAAGTATAGTTTGCTTTTTTAGAGATTCCGACGCATTGGGCATGCTTAAATCTGGTCTTATAATAAATTGATCATCGAATTTCTTTAGAATTGAGGCATTATAATCCGTTAATTTTTTTAATTGGGATAAAGTTATTCTTTCACCAAACTTTATTTTCATCGGACTTTCAAATCCTTTATAAGTTTCTGCGGTACCTTCGGCGATGGATATTTTCCATATTCTTTCGTAGTCTCTGTTCAGTGCAATGTAAACAGTGTTTTCTTTTGGCTCAAATAAAAAAGAACATAAGGTGTAATAAGTCGGACCTACACATTTCATAGCTTCAAGCATTTTTAGTCCATGATTCCGATCAAAATGCTCTATGTTTTTAAGTATATAGTCATACCCTGCTATATATCGGTCGGAGCCATTAGCGACAATTTGATTATAAGGAGTGTTTTCGAAATAATATTGGGGAAAATTAGAGATGAGAAGAAAATTGTCTTTGATGGCTGTAATCCTATTTTTGTCTTTGCCAACCTCAACAATCTGAGCATTGCCATTGGTATCTGCAAGCATATTATGTAATTTTATTGTGGAATAAAATAACCTTTTATCCTTTAAGTAATTGTTGACTTGATTCATATTGGAATAATTAAAAAGCGATTCAAAAAAAAGGTCTTTGGCAACAATGTGTTCCACATTGTTATAGGAGTTTTCATGTAGTAGTCCAAAATCTTCTTCTGGTGTTACCATAATGGTCATGGCAAATAATCCTTGATCGTTCATACCGGTAAAAAAATTGCCGTCACTATCATATACCAAAAAAATTCTCATATCTTCTTTGTTTACAATACTTAAAGTGGCATCATATCCGGGAGGATAATCCCAATTCATACCATAATACACATTCTCCTTATAAACAGCGTAGCCGCTGCAGGCATAAGTCTGATTACCAATAGATACTAGAATAACGAGCGCCATAATCCACAGTATCTTTCTCATCTTTTTACCTCCCTATGAGATATAATGTTAACCAATAAAATGGATATTAATAATTATGGTATACACATATAGTATCACAAATGTACGTACAAATCAACCGTAGGAGCAATTTGAAATTTATTGAGTCATTTGACCTTGTGAGAGGTAAAAACAAGGCATACAATAAAATTAACTATATGAAACTTAAAAAACAATATATTATTTGACATTGATTGTACCAATACATATAATAGAAATGTAACTTTTTAAAATGCACTTAAAAAGTAAGGTGGCGAAATATATACTTTTAGAATCTCGAATTTTATAAGAAAAATATTTTTTAAGTAAGAATGGTAAAAATACTTACTAAGGCAAAACTATAATTAAAATAAAAAATATAAGTTAAAGGAGAAATGGCGATGAAAATATTTATTGATACCGCTAATGTTGAAGAAATTAAAAAGGCTAATGACATGGGTGTTATTAGTGGAGTAACCACCAATCCTTCTCTTATTGCAAAGGAAGGAAGAGATTTTATTGAAGTGGTAAAGGAGATTACAACCATTGTTGACGGACCAATTAGTGCAGAAGTAATTAGCTTGGAATCAGAAGGCATGGTAAAAGAAGCAAGAGAATTGGCTAAAATCCATAAGAACATCGTCATCAAAATTCCAATGACCATTGAAGGATTAAAAGCAGTAAAAATCCTTAGCGCAGAAAACATCAAGACCAATGTTACATTAATTTTTTCAGCAACCCAGGCATTACTTGCTGCAAGAGCCGGTGCGACCTATGTAAGCCCATTTCTAGGACGTTTAGACGATATAGGCAACGAAGGTATGAATTTGATTGAAGAGATCGTAGAAATTTTTAGCATTCATGATATTGAGACAGAAGTTATTGCTGCCAGTGTTAGAAATCCAATCCATGTTATTCAGGCAGCGCGTATAGGTGCTCATATTGCAACGATTCCTTATAATGTTATTGTCCAAATGACAAAACATCCTATGACGGATCTTGGAATTGAGCGTTTCCTTAAGGACTGGGAAGGTGTACCTAAAAAATAGCTTTATGCTATAAAAATAAATAAGAAAATATAAAAACTTTTTTGGGTTGAGGGAGGATAAAATGAGAACAATCGATGAATTATCTATTAATGCCATAAGAATTCTTTCAGCAGAGGCTGTACAGAAAGCAAATTCAGGTCATCCTGGACTTCCAATGGGGGCGGCTCCCATAGCATACGAATTATGGGCGAACCATATGAGACACAATCCTAAGAACCCTAATTGGGTGAATAGGGATAGATTTATTTTATCAGCAGGTCATGGCTCTGCCTTATTATATTCTCTGCTTCACTTATTTGGATACGGATTAACTATTGATGATTTAAAAAGCTTTAGACAATACGGTAGTAAGACACCGGGGCATCCTGAATACGGACATACGGTAGGAATAGAAACGACTACCGGACCTCTGGGGCAAGGTATTGCCAATGGGGTAGGTTTTGCTATAGCAGAAGCCCATCTTGGTGCAAAATTTAATACTCCTGAACATAAAATCGTGGACCATTATACTTATGCACTAACTGGCGACGGCTGTTTAATGGAAGGCATAAGTTATGAAGCAGCTTCTTTGGCAGGTACTTTAAAATTAGGAAAACTGATTGTATTGTACGATTCTAACAATATTACTATTGAAGGAAATACAGATATTGCATTTACAGAAGATGTGGCAAAACGCTTTGAAGCCATGGGATGGCAGGTATTACAAGTAGAAGATGCAACAAAAATTGATGATCTTGCGAAAGCGATTGAAGAAGCTAAAGCTGAAACCCAAAAACCAAGTATTATCATAGCAAAAACTCAGATTGGTTATGGATGTCCAGGAAAGCAAGGAAAATCCTCAGCCCATGGAGAACCTTTAGGAGAAGAAAACATTAAAGCGACTAAAGAAAACTTAAACTGGCCAGGTACTGAACCTTTCTTTGTACCAGAGGAAGTAAGAGCTCATATGGATGAAGTCATGAAAAAAGGACAGGCCTATGAAGAAGAATGGAATGCCCTTTACGAAGATTACAAAAAAGCATATCCTGAGCTGGCGAAAGAATGGGAAAGCTGGAACAATAAAGAGCTTCCTATAGATTATTTGGATTCAGAAGAATTTTGGAGTTTTAGTGATAAACCAACTGCAACAAGAGCTTCTTCCGGAGAAGTGTTAAATCGTTTGGCGAAAGTGATTCCTAATTTAATTGGAGGTTCTGCAGACCTTGCACCTTCTACCAAAACGATTATGAACGGTAAAGGAGATTTTAGTGCAGAAAATTATGCCGGAGCCAATATGCATTTCGGCGTAAGAGAACATGCTATGGCAGCAATTGCTAATGGTATGATGCTTCATGGAGGCGTTATTCCTTATGTATCTACCTTCTTTGTTTTCAGTGACTATATGAAACATAGCATGAGACTTTCTGCATTAATGGGTATTCCTGTAATTTATGTTCTTACTCACGACAGTATAGGAGTAGGAGAAGACGGACCAACCCATGAACCAATTGAACATTTAGCCGCATTAAGAAGTATTCCGAATTTTACCGTTATCCGCCCGGCTGATGCAAAAGAAACCGCAGCTGCCTGGTATGCGGCGCTTACCAGAAAAAATAGTCCAACCGCCCTCGTATTGACAAGACAAAATCTTCCCCTCTATAAAGAAACAGGCAAAGAAGCTTTAAAGGGAGGATATATCTTAGTGGATTCCGATAAGGAAACACCGGATGCAATTTTAATCGCTACCGGTTCTGAAGTGGAATTAGCCTATGAGGCAAGGAAGGTATTAAAAGAAGAAGGCATTGATGTTAGAGTTGTAAGTATGCCATCTACCGATATTTTTGAAGAGCAATCCCTAGAATACAAAGAGTCCGTACTTCCAAATGGGGTAAGGGCAAGACTGGTTGTAGAAGCTGGTTCATCTTACGGCTGGCATAAATATATTGGATTAGACGGAGATGTTTTAACCATAGACAGATTTGGTGCTTCCGGTCCTGCAGAGATATTATTCAAAGAATTCGGATTTACTGTTGACAATGTTGTTGAAAAAGTTAAAAAACTTGTGAAATAATTATAACAAAATCAGGTACTCTGTGGATGATTTTTATGAATGTGCGCATACTATATATATGCTTCCATGTAACTAGCTTTGAATTGCAAAGGAGGAGTAAATATGGAACGTATATATCCTGCATTTCCAGTAAGTGAAAGCTTTAATGGCTTCATTGGAGTACCTTTATCGAATTCTGTTATTAATGATGTGAAAATGTCCAGCGATGTTTACGAAGTATTTGTAAATAATGATAAAGTTGGCGATAAAGTGCTCTTAACTCAGGCAGAAAAACCTGAAGATATAAATGATCTTCTAAAAGAGTATGGCTTTAATAATTTCCAAATGAATACTGTAGGAAACAGTATTATGATTGAGACCAATGAACGACCACAAAAGATGAAAGAAATATTATCAACTTATTTATCAATAAGATAAAGGCGAGACTGAATGTCTCGCCTTTTTGTGTGCTTTATTATTCTAGCAATAACAAGGTTGAAGTATATTCGTATAGACGATTATTGTAAGAAGGGTCAAAAAGGAGTATAGTAAAATTATTACAATAAAGGGGATGAGATTTTGATGATTAACGAATTAAAATCAATCATTCATGAAAGTAATAATATCGTCTTTTTAGGTGGGGCAGGGGTATCTACAGAAAGCAATATTCCTGATTTTAGAAGTGCAGAAGGATTGTACAACAACAAAGAGATCTATCCTCCGGAAGTTATTTTAAGCCATTCTTTTTTTATGCAGCATCCGGATTTGTTTTATTCCTTTTATAAGAGCAAAATGATTTATAAAGATGCCAAACCCAATAATGCCCATTTGGCTCTGACAAAGCTGGAAGAAGCGGGAAAGTTAAAGGCTGTTATTACACAAAACATTGATGGATTGCATCAATTGGGAGGCAGTAAAAACGTTTTGGAACTTCATGGCTCCGTTCACAGAAATCACTGCATGAAGTGCAATACAGCTTATTCTTTAGAAGATGTCATAAATAGTGAGGAAATCATTCCTTATTGCACAGAATGCGGAGGCATCATTAAACCTGATGTAGTTTTATATGAAGAACCTTTGGATACACTGACACTCCAAAAATCTATTCACTATATTTCCAATGCCGATGTTTTAATCGTAGGGGGTACTTCACTGGTGGTATATCCTGCAGCAGGCCTTATAAACTATTATAATGGCAAACACTTGATACTGATCAATAAATCTTCTACACCTTACGATCACCAGGCAGATTATGTTATACATGAAAGTATCGGAGAAGTATTAAGGCAGTTGGTGGAAGATATTAAATAACTATACAGTATAGAAATATAATTTTTAAACAAAATGTGATATACTTTTGCTATACCTAAGAAATATTTGGAGGTACTAAAATGAGAATTTTACATACGTCGGATTGGCATCTGGGTAAAAATCTGGAAGGATATAGCCGATTAGATGAACAGGCAGAATTTATTGAAGAGTTGATTGAAATTATAGATGACAAAAATATTGATATGGTCATTATTTCGGGAGATGTATACGATACAGGGAACCCTCCTGCAAAAGCAGAGAAGTTATTTTATTCTGCCATACAGAGGATTTCAAACGGTGGAAAAAGGCCTGTGCTGATCATTGCCGGAAATCATGACAGTCCGGAACGGCTTTCAGCACCCAGTCCTCTTGCCTATGAGCAGGGGATTATTCTTCTTGGAACGCCTAAAAGCATTGCGCAGGTGGGGGACTATCCTCACTATCGCATTATTGATGCCGGGGAAGGATATATAGAGATAGAAATTAACGAAGAAAAAGTAGTTGCCATCACGATCCCTTATCCCAGTGAAAAGAGATTAAATGAGATCATCAGTATTAATATGGACGAAGAGGAGATGCAGAGAAGTTATTCCCAACGAATCGGAAAATTATTCGAGAGTCTTTCATCAAAGTATAGACAAGATACCATTAATATTGCCGTAGCCCATTTATTTATGATGGGAGGAGAAGAGACCGATTCAGAAAGACCCATTCAGTTAGGGGGCAGTCTGGCAGTAGAACCCTGTGTGCTGCCTAAAAATGCCCAATATGTTGCCCTGGGGCACCTACACCGACCTCAGAGGGTAAAAGGTACCGAGGTAGCAGCCTATTATTCCGGCTCTCCCATCCAATACAGCAAGAGTGAAGTATCCTATTCTAAATGTCTCTATATTGTAGATGTTTGTGCCGGTAAAGAAGCAAAAATAGAAGAGGTGTACCTTAAAAATTATAAACCCATCGAAGTGTGGAAATGTGAAAGCCTTGAGGAAGCTATGGAAAAATGCAGAGAAAACAGTGAAAGAAATTTATGGGTTTATTTAGAAATCAAGACGGACAGAGTTTTGCTTCAATCTGAAATTAAAGAATTAAGACGCTTAAAACAGGATATCGTTGAAATTCTTCCGGTTTTTAGAAATCAGGAAAAGGAAGAAGAGGAGATCGAAAATATTAAAGAAAAAAGCATCGGTACATTATTTAAAGAATTTTATGTTCATCAGAGGCAGGTAGAACCTACCGAGGAAATGATGGAACTCTTTCTTTCTGTAATGATGGGAGAGGAGGATAAAGATGCGTCCGAGGAAGCTTAAGATTAAAGGACTAAATAGCTTTATAGAAGAACAAACCATTGATTTTAATAAACTAACAGAAAGAGGTTTATTTGGAATCTTCGGACCTACCGGCAGCGGAAAATCTACGATATTAGATGCCATTACCCTGGCATTATACGGAGAAATTCCAAGGAACACAAAAGAATTTGTAAATTCCGAGGCAGATTTACTGAGCCTTGAATATGAATTTTCCATTTGCAATGGAGGAGAAGGTACGATTTATGTCGTTAATCGAAGTTTTAAAAGAGGCGAAGATGGCATCAGAAAATCGAAGGATGCCAGACTATACATAAAAAATAATGAAAACAAAGTAGACATCATAGAAGAAGGTATTATCAATGTAACCAATGAAGTTCAAAGAATTCTGGGGCTTAACGCAGATGATTTTACCCGCTCCGTTGTATTGCCCCAGGGTAAATTCAATGAATTCTTAAAACTCACCGGATCCGACAGAAGAAATATGTTAGAGAGAATCTTTGGTTTAGAGAAATACGGAAAAATATTAACAGAGAAAATTAAACTGGCAAAGAATCAAAAAAGCAGGGAAATTGAAAATATCGAGTCCCAATTAAAGGTATACGAGAATTTAACCAAGGAACAATACGACGAACAACAAAAGACCTATGAAATCCTTGCAGAAGAAGAACAGAAATTAAGAAAAGAGTTGGATACACTCTGCAAAAAATATGAGAAATATCAAATCATTTGGGAACTCCAGCAGGAACTTCAACAGTATGAAAATAAACAAAAAGAACTTGCAGAAAAAGAAAAAGATTATCTCAAACAAAAAGAAGCATTCCAGAAGGCGCAAAAAGCAGAAATCATAAAGCCTGTGTTAGGAGAAATGGAACAAATACAAAAAGACAAAATTGAAAATGAGCATAGGATAGATTTGCTGCGAGAAAAATTAAAGGCCATTACGGAAGAATTAAACAAACTAGAAATGGACTACTCTAATGCCCTTCAAAGAAAAAATGCAGAACATCCGATTCTCGTCCAGAAGGAAGCCAATCTAAATCAAGCCATAGAAATGCTGGAACGAAAAAAGGATATTGAAAAAGACAGAGATCATCTTAGACTGCTTTACAGCAAAAATAAAGAAGAAATTAATAAAAATATAAAAAAGGAAGAAGAGATTAAAAATAATCTCTTAGAAATTGAAAAAAGCCTGACTGCAATAGAAGAAAGAAAACAAAAGATTTTTATTGATCCTGCCTATCGTGAAGAAATACACAGAGCCTATGAAATCGAAAAAGAATACAATAAACTCGTACAGGATGAAAAAGAGTTAAAAGAAAAACTGCAGCACATTAAATCTCAAATAGAAAACTCAGAAAGTATCTATGAAGATATCAGGAAGCAAATACAGGAAAAGAATGTATTGTTTACAGAAGCCCAAGCAACATTAGAAAACTTAAGAGAAAATTGTCCTGGCAATAGAGAGTTGTTATTTGAACATCATAAATACATAGAAGAGATGAAGCATCAATACGCCCATTATCAAGACATAATAAAGCAAAAGAGCCTTAAGGAAGAGTCTTTAAACAATCTTCTTGTGCAAATGGAGAAAAAAGCTGAAGAAAAGAACAGGCTGTCTGAGGAAAAAGAAAGTATTAAACACACTCTGGAATGGCAGAGGAAAGAAATAGAAAAACTCCAACGACAAAATATGGCTGCCATATTGGCACAAGAGCTTAAGGAAGGGGAAAGCTGTCCCGTTTGCGGTTCTACCCATCATGTCCGTATTGCCTTTGAATTTGATGAAGCATCCTATCATGAAATGCTGAACCAAGAAAAGCAATTAACTGAGCAGCTTAAAGAACTTGAGGACAAGTTTTATGCAGTATCTTTAGAATGCTCAGGAATGAATAAAGAAATAGACCAGCTTCGACTAGACATAGAAAATATGATTTCAGTTATTGAAAATGAAGTTTTAAGCAGTATAGAGATAAAATTATCTCAAGAGGAAGAAAAGTTTAAAAATCTTCAAGTTCAAATCGATAGTTGGGAAAAAGATTTATTAAAAGCTGAACAATATGCAGCAGAACTTAAGGATGCAATAAATATTTTAGAGCGAGACGAAATTAAGCTCAATGAAGGACTTACAAAAGACAAGGCTCAGCATAAAGAAATTTCGGGACAATATATAGAGATAAAAACAAGATTAGAAGATATCTCTGATCAGTATCATCATGCCAAAGAAAAATATGAACTGGATACAATAGAAGACAAGATTAGGGAAATTAGAGAATGGGACAAGCTAAAGGCTGAGTTGGAAAATAAAGAAAAAACCCTTCGGGAAAAGCTAAAGCTAAAAGAACAGGAAAAAGAGCAGATTACTAATACCATCAGACAGTATGAACAAGAAAATGCCAAGATCAAGCAAAGCGGAATAGAAAAGAGCAAAATGATTGAACAATGGAGCGAACAAATTAGCAGGTTATCTGAAGATAAAGAACCTTACGGATATAGGGAGGAAATAAGAAATCAAATAAGAATTTTGCTGGAGAATGAAGAAAAACTAAAAAATGCTTTTGAAAAAGCTAAAACTGAAAAATTGAACCTGGAACAAGAGGAGATCAAATTAAATACCTGCCAGCAAAACCTTATAAAGCTTTATAATGAGACAAGTCAAAAATTAGCTTCTTTACTCGAAGAACATAATTTCTTAACCCCTGAAGAAGTCATTAAAGCCTGGATGCCTGGAGAAAAGAGAGAAGCATTAGAAAATGCTCTAAAAGCATTTGAAGAAGAGGTTCAGGCAGTTCAGAGTAATCTTCTTCGCATTCACTCCAAACTAAAGGATGAGCGGATATCTTCGGAAGAATGGGAAAGTTTAAAGCAGAAAAAACAGGCAAAAACCGAAGAACTTGAAATGAAAACCAAATACCTTGCCGTTATGCAAGAAAAGCTAAAAATGATGAAAGAAAACTTAAGTATCGTTTTAGAATTAAATCAGCAAAAGACCAAGCTGGAACGCACTTTTAGTATGTTGGATGATTTATATAAACTGGTGCAAGGCAATAAATTTGTAGAATTTGTGGCATCGAGTAGATTAAAATATATTGCAAGGGAAGCTTCGAAAACCCTTAAAGGTATTACGAGAGGAAGATATGCCATTGAGTTAGACGGAAGTGGAAACTTTATCGTAAGAGATGATTTTAATGGAGGGATCAGACGTTCTCCCAGTACTTTATCAGGAGGAGAAACCTTCCTTACATCCCTTTCTTTAGCGCTGGCCCTTTCCTCCCAAATTCAACTCAATAACAGTTCACCTTTAGAGTTCTTTTTCTTAGATGAAGGCTTTGGCACATTGGATAACGATTTATTGGATATCGTTATGACAGCTTTGGAAAAACTACATTCCCAGCAGCTTTGCGTTGGAATCATCAGTCATGTGGATGAATTAAAAAATAGAATCCCGGTTAAACTAATTGTAGAGCCAGCAAGGCAAGGACTCAATGGAAGCAAGGTAAGAATAGAATATAGCTAAAAGCCGCAGAAATGCGGCTTTGTATATTAAAAAAAACTGTTGACATAATATATTACATATGATATAATTTTTGTAAGAAATTAGGGTTTGCGAGTGTAGTTCAATGGCAGAACATCAGCTTCCCAAGCTGGACACGTGGGTTCGATTCCCATCACTCGCTGCGGCAATGGCGCGGAGTGGAGCAGTCTGGTAGCTCGTCGGGCTCATAACCCGAAGGTCGCAGGTTCAAATCCTGCCTCCGCAATTATAAAAGTGGCTTAAACACAATTGTGTTTAAGTCATTTTTTCTTTTACGGATTTTTGCACTTTTTAGATGTCTTAGAAATAAAATAGAATAAAGTCAATATATAAGGAGTTCGTTCTATGAATCCATTTGGATTATTTATGATTTCATTTCTTACAGAGAGCGTAGTGGAAATTATTAAGGATATTATACCTAAGAGAATATGGGACAAAACTAAAAAATATATCCCGGTAGCCATTTCTATTTTTTTGGCAGTAGGTTATAAGATAGACTTTTTTTGTTTGTTGGAAATGGAATTTTCTATTCCATATACCGGTTATATCTTAAGCGGACTGATTGCCAGCCGGGGAGCAAACTATGTTCATAACTTTTTAGGCCATAAAAAAGTCGGATGATATGAAAGGAATACAAATGTTTGCAGTATATAATGAAAGTCGTTGCATTTATCAGAGTATTTATATATAATATACTTTACAAAAAAAACTGGAAAAGAGGGAAGAAATGCCTATCAAAGTACCCAATGACCTACCTGCTAAGCAGATTTTAACGAATGAAAACATATTCATTATGGATGAAAACAGGGCGATTCATCAAGATATTAGAGAATTAAAAATTGTTATTTTAAACCTTATGCCTATAAAACAGGTAACCGAGACACAGTTATTAAGAGTCCTGGGAAATACTCCTTTGCAGATAGAGGTTACCCTTCTGCATCCTAAAACCCATATGTCTAAAAATACTTCCGAGGAATATCTGATAACTTTTTATAATACCTTTGATGAAATCAGGCATAAAAAATTTGACGGAATGATTATTACAGGAGCCCCCATAGAAAACCTTGCTTTTGAAGAAGTGACATACTGGGATGAGTTAAAGGAGATCATGGAGTGGACTAAGACTCATGTTACTTCCACACTACATATTTGCTGGGGCGCACAGGCAGGCCTATATTACCATTATGGAGTGCCTAAGTATCCACTTTCTCAGAAAATGTTTGGAATTTTCCCCCATTATAACTTAAAGAAAAATGTAAAGCTTCTGCAGGGCTTCGATGATGTTTTCAATGTTCCTCAATCAAGACATACGACGGTACTAAAAGAAGATATTGAAAAGATCGAGGAATTAGACCTTTTATCCATATCAGACGAGGCAGGGGTTTATATCGTTGCATCTAAAGACGGTAAGCAGATTTTTGTTACTGGCCATTCGGAGTATGATCCGAATACCTTAAAATTAGAATATGAAAGAGATTTATCTAAAGGCTTAGATATTCAAATGCCTAAAAACTATTTTCCGCAGGACGACCCGACGAAAGAGCCGATTGTTTCGTGGAGAGGCCATGCAAATTTATTGTTTTCCAATTGGTTAAATTATTATGTATATCAAGAAACCCCTTATAATCTCGAATCTCTTTAAAAAAATACCTTTAATACCACTTTTATTGTGGTATTTTTGTTTTTCATAAAGTCTATACTAATTAAATGAAGACTGATATGAAATATTGACGGGAGTGAATCTAAAATGCCTACAATCAATATGCTCTCATCGGCTGAAAAAGTTAAAGGACAGGGAGTAGCATCGGCATATTTAGAACAGGTTCGCCTTGTAAAAGAAGGTTTAAGGGATTATATCATCCATATCAATAAAATGGGTTTTTGCGATATTAATCATTATCACACAGTGGATTTAAAATATTATTTAACAATTCCTCTGGCAAGAAAAAGGGGAATAACTGTTGGATACGTACATTTTTTACCTGAAACCATTGAAAATAGCTTGCAGCTTCCTTGGATTTGCAGGAAAGTTTTTTATAAATATTTAATCGATTTTTACAATAAGATGGACTTTTTAGTGACGGTCAATCCATATTTTATAGATAAATTACAGGAATATGGAATCATCAAAGATAAGATCATTTATATTCCTAACTTTGTCTCCGATAAAGACTTTTTTGCATATGACAAAGAAGAAAGAAATAAAATTCGAAGAAAGAAAAATTTAAAGGAAAATGATTTCGTGGTTTTAGGCGTTGGGCAGATTCAAACTAGAAAAGGAGTAAAAGATTTTGTTGACATTGCACGGCAGCTGCCGCAGATCCAGTTTATATGGGCGGGAGGCTTTTCTTTTGGGCGAATCACCGACGGTTACAAAACATTAAGTGAGCTTGTCAACAATCCTCCCCCAAATGTAAAGTTCTTAGGTATTGTGGACAGGAAAGAAATGAATGATATATACAATATGGCAGACATATTGTTTTTGCCTTCGTACAACGAGCTTTTTCCCATGACTGTCTTAGAGGCAATGAATTGCCAACTTCCGCTTCTTCTGAGGGATCTACCTATTTATGACAAGATATTATTTGATTTGTATTTAAAGGGAAAAGATAATGAAGATTTCATCCAACTCATCCAAAAACTTAGGGATGATCAAAATTTCTATGGTTTTTGGAAGAAGCGGTCTTGTATGGGAAAAGAATTTTATTCAAAAGAACATGTATTAAAAATGTGGAAGGAATTCTATGAAAAAGTTCTGACTCTTAATAAATCAATTCAACATCCATAGGCTTTAGGTCTATGGATATTTTTATTGCATAGGAAATTCCTCTAAATTTCCTATGCAATAAAAAAGCCTCCGGGCAGAATGCACACTCGCGCGTATTGTATTTTGTCGGCTTTGCCGGCCGCGCTCGGCGCGAGCGTTTCGTAAGCGAAACTCTTTCTTGTATAGAATTTTTTCTGTCCAATTCTTAGTTTTTCTGATACAATAGAAAGAACTAATTTCGAAGATTAGAAAGGCAATACTATGAAAAAGGATACTATAGATCATTTAATTGTTTTTGACTTAGAAACTACAGGCTGTAATCCGGTACAGGATTGTATTATTGAAATCGGTGCTATTAAAATTCAGGACGGAGAAATTGTTTCTAGGTACCATAAAATGATTAATCCCGGCATTCCTATTCCTTATTTTATTACAGAAATTACTGGAATTACGGATGAAATGGTGTCAGGAGCTCCTCTTATTTCAGAGGCACTTCCTGGATTTTTAGACTTTTGTGATACGGATTATATTTTGGGGCATAATATTTCTTTCGATTATCGTTTTATAAAATCAAAGTGTTGTAATCTAGGTTATTCTTTTGATAAAAAAGCCTTAGATACTCTTGCCATCGCAAGAAAGTTTTTAAAACATCTTCCCAGCAGAAGTTTAGGTCCTCTTTGTGCATACTATGGTATAGATTTAAAAAATGCCCATCGGGCCATTCATGATGCAGAAGCAACCTATAAGCTTTTTCAATGTTTAAAAAAGGATTTTTTTGATTTGGATGCCAGTGTTTTTACGGCTCAAGAAATTACATGGAATCCTCCCAAACAGGAAATGATTACTCCAAGACAAAAGAAATATCTATCAGATCTTATTAGAATGCATAGAATAGTTTTGAATGAGGAGATTGAAACTTTAACAAAGTCGGAAGCCAGCAGGATGATCGATAAGATACTTGTTCAAGTCAGGTCTGGACAGAAATAGAAAAGGAGCGTATTTTATGAATATGCTGCATAGGCATTTTACCAATTCTGAAGGTCTTCGAATTTTTTATCGGAAAGAAATTCCTTATAATCCTAAGGGGATTATTATCATCAGTCACGGGTACGGAGAACACTCCGGACATTATTTAGAATTAGCCAACTTTTTAGTCCAAAACGGGTATGGAGTATATGCCATTGACCATAGAAGCCATGGACAATCAGAGGGGCAAAGAGGGCATATAGAATCTTTTTTTGAATTTATTTCGGATTTTCATGATCTTGTTTCCATTGTAAGAGGCAAACACCCTAAAGAGCCCATTTTTACCTTTGGACATAGTATGGGAGGACTCATCACCTTTGTTTACGGATTAATGCATTCAGAGTATAACATAAAAGGGCAAATTTTTTCAGGTCCTGCCTTGGGAGTACCCTGGGGAATGTATAAAGTACCTCTAAAACTTTATGAATTGCTTGGCAAGACGGTTCCAAAAGTAAAGATATATAGAGTGATAAAGGGTAGAGCTTCAAGAAATCTGCAGTATTTAAGGGAATTTGAAGCCGATCCCTTTGATCTAAAATATACAACGGTAAGCTATCTGACAGAATTTCTATACAGGGGGATCAGTTGGGCTCAACAAAATGCTGAGCATTATGAGTTGCCCTGTCTTTTTCTCCATGGAAAATGCGATAAAGTGATTCCTTATTATAGAACTTCAGAAATATATGATAAGATTAAGTCCGAGGATAAAACTTTAAAACTTTATGAGCAATGTTATCATGAATTAGTCCATGAGCCTGAAAGAGAGGTCATCCTGTCGGATATACTGGATTGGCTTGAAAAAAGAATGAATTAAATAGCTGTGCATAAATATATAGAGAGATGTGCTTTGGCATATCTCTCTATATTTATTTAGGGAGGAATAGTATGCCCCAGGATGATAAAATAGATAATAGTTTGGAATTAATACTCAATATGGATGAAGAAGAACGAAAAAAGATACCAACTCTTCAGGGTGCTTTGGATGAGGAAACGAACCGTTGGGAAGTGATTGTAAAATATCATGGAGACTTAAATGAAGTCGGGAAGCAGCTTGGTGCAGAGGTGGAAATCTTAACTGAAGGGTACGGCATTATTACTTTAGAGGAATCCAAGATTCCACAGCTTACAGAATTTACTCAGATAGAATTTATTGAGAGACCTAAAAGACTTGGCATTGCTCTTGATAACAGTCTTCGAGAGGCTTGTATTACCAGTATTCAAAGACCTCCCTATAATTTGAGCGGACAAGGAGTATTACTTGGCATCATAGATTCGGGCATTGACTATAACCATCCGGATTTTAGAAATGAAGACGGCAGCAGCAGAATTTTATACATATGGGATCAAACTTTGGAAGGCCAGCCACCGGAGGGCTTTGCCAGGGGAGTTGAATTTACTAAAGAAGATATTGATGAAGCGCTGGCACTGCCTACATCTATGGAAAGAATAGCACGGGTACCCCATGTGGATCAGATTGGACATGGAACCCATGTGGCAGGCATTGCAGGGGGCAACGGCCGAGCCAGTGGAGGTACTTATGTAGGTGCAGCACCGGAAGCAGAATATATCATTGTAAAATTAGGAAGAACAGGCATAGAATCTTTTCCAAGAACAACGGAACTGATGCGGGCTCTTAAATATGTCATAGAAAAAGCGGAAGAACTGGAAAGGCCTATTGCAATTAATATAAGTTTTGGAACCAATGAGGGGCCTCATGACGGAAACTCCATCGTAGAAGCCTATATGGATGAAATGGCTAACCGCTGGAAAACCAATATAATTGTAGCAACAGGAAATGAAGGAGATACAGGCCATCATGTAGGTGGGACATTAAGAGAAGGAGAAGAAAAAACGATTCAGTTTACGGTGGATCAAGGAACTGGAGGATTATCCTTAACGCTATGGAAATCCTTTGTAGATACAATGGAATTTTCTTTGACGGCTCCTAATGGAGAAAGTACCGGAAGAATTTCAGCCAAAGAAGGTATTCAAAGAAGTACCTTGGGAAATACGGACATATTAGCATATTTTGGAGGGCCGTCACCTCTTAATGGAGACGAAGAAATATTTATTTCCCTAACGCCTAAAAATCAGTTTATAGATAGCGGCATTTGGCAGCTTAATTTATATGGAGTAGATATTGTTGAAGGAATTTATGATATTTGGCTGCCCATTACTGAAGAAATAGGGAGAGAAACGGCATTTGTGGAACCAACCTTAGAACATACACAAACAATTCCGTCAACCGCTGAGAGAATGATTACGGTGGGGGCTTATAATGGGACGACGAATCAGATTGCACCTTTTTCCGGAAGAGGTTATACGAGAAGAAACAGGTTTATTAAGCCGGATATAGTAGCACCGGGAGTGAATATTATGGCACCTGTTCCCGGAGGAGGGTATGACTCCTTAAGCGGCACCAGTATGGCAGCACCCCATGTCACCGGGGCAGCGGCACTGCTGATGGAATGGGGAATTGTCAAAGGCAATGATCCTTTTTTATATGGTGAAAGGTTAAAATCTTATCTCACAAGAGGTGCACAAAGAAATCGTCCGTTTTTAAATTATCCGGATTCCTCCTGGGGATACGGGACCTTATGTTTAGCCAATGCTTTCGAGGGATTAAACAGAGGCGATGTGGGCAATATGGAAAAGGAAGATCCCAATCAAGAAATAGACTATTTAAGACAGGAAGAAAATGTTCCAGTGATGAACTCGGAGGCAATCAAGTCAGAAGAATATTTAGACTATATTGTTGAGTACAATGGGGACGTAGTAGAGGCAGCTTTAAGAAATGGGGCAGCTCATGTAACGATTATTAATGAAAATTATGCAATTATTCAAATTCCAAAGGGACGGGAAGCAGCTTTTTTTGAAGAAACAGAAGAAATTGTACAATATTCCATGCCTCTTCTTTTTGGACATTATGCCAGAGAAGCTTTAGAAACTTCAGATATATTGGTATTTCATAATTATCCTTACGGTGAATTAAGAGGAAACGGTGTATTAATCGGGATTATAGATTCAGGTATTGATTATACCCATCCTGCATTTTTATATGAAGACAATACAACCAGGATTTTAAGAATATGGGACCAAACCATAGACGGGAATCCACCCCAAGGTTTTCACTATGGAACGGAATTTACTGAAGAAGAAATCAACAGCGCTTTAAATAGTGAAAATCCAAGAGCAGTAGTACCCCATGTAGATGAAGTCGGCCATGGAACATTTTTAGCAGGAGTAGCAGCAGGGTACGATAGGTCAGGTGGAGATTATATAGGAGCTGCTCCTGATGCGCAGCTTTTAGTTGTAAAGCTAAAACCCGCTAAACAGTATCTTAGGGATTATAATTTAATCGGAGACCCTGCTACTTCGGTTTATCAGAGTAATGATGTTGTTTTGGCGCTGAAATATGTCGTTGAAACGGCAAGAGAACTTGGAAAGCCGGTTGCAGTCGTTTTAGGAATAGGCAGCAATGAAGGGGCCCATGACGGTACGGCATTTACTGAAGAATATATGGAGGAATTAGGTGGAAGAAGGGGCGTTGTGATGCTTACCAGTGCAGGGAATGAGGGCAACACAGCCCATCATACCAGCGGCAATTTAGCCAATGGTCAATTAGAAGATATTGAAATTAAAGTGGGAGAAGGAGAAACAGGATTTACTCTAAATATATGGAATAATGCTCCGGATAGAATGTCGATTTCAATGACATCCCCAACGGGTGAATATATTGAAAGAATTCCATCCAGGTTTGGAGAACAGGAGAAAATTAATTTTACTTTGGAAAGAACAAAAGTATGGGTGGATTATATTTACCCTGAACCCAGAACGGGGGATCAATTAACCCGGATCAGATTTGAAGATCCTACTCCGGGAAATTGGATAATAACCCTCCATGGAGATTTTATTGTAGATGGAAGTTATCATGCATGGCTTCCCAGAGAAGGCTGGGTAGACAAGGAAACGTTTTTCTTAAGACCGGTTCCCCAAACTACTGTAACGGTTCCGGGGACTGGAGAAGGCACAATTACCGTTGGATCATATAACCATGTGGATAATAGTCTATATAGTGCATCCGGCAGGGGACCTACCAGAGATGATGAAAGAAAGCCAGATTTAGTTGCTCCGGGTGTGAATGTAGAAGGACCTCTTCCCGGCGGAAGATATGGACAGATGACGGGAACAAGCGTTGCAGCAGCCCTTACAGCAGGGGCAGCGGCACTGATTTTAGAATGGGGAATTATAAAAGGAAATGATCCTACTTTAACCACAAGGAAAGTAAGAACCTATTTAATTCGAGGTGCAAAAAGAAGAACGCCAATAAGATATCCTGACAACTCATGGGGATATGGGGAACTGAATTTACTCAATGCCTTTCAATTTTTAAGAGACACAAAGTAGTTGACGCAAAAAGGGAAGTAAAAATACCTCCAAGTAGAACATCTAATTTTCAATTCATTAGACTGTCTACTTTGGAGGTATACTATCTTATGTTAATCTAAATATTTAATTAAAGTTTTGCGCACAGCACCTTTGCCAGAGATTAATTCTAAGAATAAGTTTTCGACCTTATCTCCTAATCCAACTTCGTATAGATTTATACCAAATAACACTGGATTGCTTAATATTGTTTTTAATTCTCCTTTGTAACTGGAAGGATCTCCAAATTCTATGCCTTTTAGTGCGGAGGTTAATTCTGGGAGCATAGGGTCACTGCTAAGTTCCATTGGATTGCCTTCATCATCAATAGCCATAAGATAACGGCACCATCCAGCCAAAGCCAGGGGAATATAAGTTAAATCTGCAGGGTTTAGGTCCTCTCTTAGTGCATAAGACTTAATTGTTTCACCAAACCGAATGGCAATTTTTTGTGAAGTATCCGTTGCAATTCGTTGAGGTGCGTCTGGAATAAATGGATTTGGAAGTCTTTCGTTAATAACTTCTTTAATAAAATCAATTGGATTTATTATCTTAGGATCCACTACAACAGGCATTCCCTCATTATAACCGATTTTTTCAACCAAATTCTTTAATTGAGGGTCTTTCATTTCAGAAGCAATGGAGGTATATCCAAGAAGACAGCCATAAACTGCTAAAGCTGTGTGAAGAGGATTTAAACATGTAGTAACCTTCATACGTTCTGTATTATTAACAGTATCTCTGTCTGCAAAATAAACTCCTGCTAATTCTAAAGGAGGGCGACCATTAGGGAATTTATCTTCTATAACTAAATACTGACTTACTTCTGCATTTACAAATGGTGCGATGAAAGTATTTTTAGAGGTTATAACAGGCGCCATATTTTCAATACCACGTTCTTCAAGATGCTTTTGAACGAATTCTGAAGGACGAGGGGTAATTTTATCGATCATTGACCACGGAAAAGAAACCTTCGAATCATCTTCTAAATAAGTAATAAACTCTTCATCTACAAATCCTTTGTTTTGCCATTCTTTAGAGATTGTAATTATTGATGCTTTTAGTTTATCTCCGTTGTGGGAACAATTATCCATACTTACTAAAGCAATTGGGGCTTTGGTTGACAGATATCTTTCATATAAAAGAGATGCTACGAGACTCATAGCATGTTTAGCATTTTTTGGACCATTTGCAATATCTTCTTCAACTACAGGAAAATAGTTGCCGTCAATACTTGTTAGGGCATAACCTTTTTCTGTAATAGTAAAGCTAGCCATTTGAAGTTTAGGGTTACAAAAAATTTCTTTTAAACGATTCATAGAGGAAGTATCTTTACAGTCTCCTTTTAAGGATTCTGTAACAGAAGCAACAATACTTTTTTCTAAAGTACCATCAGCTTTCATTAGTACTAATAGAGTTAAGTTGTCATAGTCTTTATAAATTTTATCAATAATATCATAGTCAAAAGTATCTACAGCTACAATTCCCGTGTCAACTTTGCCGGAGCAAAGCAAGTCATGTTGTAATTTAGCAATAAAGCCTCTGAAAATATTGCCTGCGCCAAAGTGGACCCAGGTAGGATTTGCTTTGGTATTAGAAATTAGAGCTTCAAGATCAAAAGCAGGAAGAGTTACATCAGCTAATTTCCATGAAGCTTTCTCGCTTTTTATACTTTCGATAGACAGTTTCATGCTATTTACCTTCCTTCATTTTAGTGATAGCTTCCCAAAGACCTAAAATATAGTTTGCACCTAATGCTCTGTCATATAATCCATATCCGGGTCTTGCTTTCTCTCCCCATATCATTCTTCCATGATCTGGTCGGATATATCCATTAAAATCAGTATCATGAAATGCTTTTGTAATTTCAAATAAATCTAAATCCCCACATTCGCTTAAATGAGCTGTTTCATTAAAATCTTTTTCAGAGATATGTTTAATATTACGAATATGAGCAAAATGGACTCTGCCCTGAGAAGAAAATTCACGACAGATTGCAGGGATATCATTATTTAAGTTAGCTCCAAGAGAACCAGTACATAAAGTCAGGCCATTATATGGGCTATCATTTAAAGATAAAAACTTTCTAATATTTTCAGCAGTAGATATTACTTTTGGTAATCCATAAAGTGGCCATGGTGGATCATCCGGATGAATAGCCATTTTGATGTCAAATTTTTCTGCATAAGGAATAACCGCATCTAAAAAGTATTTCATATTTTCCCAGTAGGTTTCTGTAGACATCGATTGATAGAACTCAATATCTTTCTGCATAACACTAAGACGTTCAGGTTCCCAGCCGGGAAGAGCATAACCTAAAGATTGACTTTGCATTACATCAGCCATATTATTAGGATTCATTTCTAAAACTTTTTCATGGCGATATGCCATTGCATAAGAACCATCCTCTAAGGGTAAAGCTAATTCACTTCGTGCCCAGTCAAGTACGGGCATAAAGTTATAGCAAAGACATTTGATGCCTATTTTGGACAAGTTTTCGAGGGTTTTTATATAATTTTCAATATATTGATCTCTGGTAGGCAATCCTTTTTTTATATCTTCATGAATGTTAACGCTTTCAATTACTTCTACTTCTAAACCAGCATCATTAATTTCCTTTTTCATAGCTTCCAATCGCTCTAAAGGCCAGACATCCCCAACGGGAATATCAATCAGACAAGCGGCCACACCAGATACGCCAGGTATTTGCCTGATTTGCTCCAGAGTGACACTATCGTTTCCCCCTGGAAACCAGCGTAGGATCATTTTCATAAAAGTTTCCTCCTATTTATATTTTACACATAAGAACATATCAAACTAGCATACTAATATATTAGTCTACAAATATTCATATGTCAATATGTTATTAAAACGAATAAAAAACCAATATTCTATGCACATCTTACATAAACTAAGCAATAAAATTATAAGAAATAAACAAAAAATACAAGAATACTAATATACTAGTTGACACATTTTTATTAAACTGATATGCTTAAAACACAAGATTCATATTAACTAGCATAACTAATACCACATATTTGTTTAAAGGGGAGGAAAAGTTTATGAAAAAGTTTTTATCAATTTTATTAATTGCAATGATGTCAGTATCAGTATTGGCAGGTTGTAATTCAGGAAGTTCAGCTGGGGATTCTTCTAATAAAAAGGTTTACACTCTGAAGATGTCTACACAGCTCAATGAAGGAAGCCCTTTTGTAGAAGGATTTAAAGCATGGGCTGAAGCAGTTAAAGAGAGAACAGATGGTAAATTAATAATTGAAGTTTATCCAAGTGCGGCATTAGGTAGCGATGAAGATGTTATTGAACAAGCTTTGGAAGGTGTTAATGTTGCCGTATTAACTGATGGTGGTCGTATGGCTAACTATGTATCTGAAATTGGCATCATCAATGCAGCTTATATTGGTGACAACTATGAAGAAATGGTTAAAATTACAGAATCCGATACCTTTAATGGATGGGTAGAAGAGTTATCTTCTCAACATGGAATTGAAGTTTTGAATTTTGGTTGGTATGATGGACCACGTCATTTCTTGACAAACAAACCTATTAAATCTCCTGCAGACTTAACAAATATGTTGATTAGAACTCCTGGAGCTGATGTTTGGTCAAAATCAATTGGTGCTTTAGGTGCAACGCCTGCAGCTCTTGGCTGGAATGATGTATATAATGGTGTTCAAACCAAAGTAATCGATGGTGCAGAAGGTCAAACATCTGCTTCTTATCCTGCAAGACTTTATGAAGTTTTAAAGTATATGAGTAAAACAAGTCATATTCAATTGATGAATGGTATTATTGTCGGAGAGAAATGGTTTAGTACACTTCCAGAAGAATATCAAACAATTTTAAAGGAAGAATGTGCAAAGGCTGCGGCAGAAGCATCTAAAGCAGTTATGGAAAAGGCAACAGAATATGAAGCTGACATGGCTAAGAATGGTATGACAATTATAGAAGCAGATGAAATTGATATAGAAGCATTCAAAAAAGCAGCAGAAAAAGCGTATGAAGATCTTGGCTATGTTGAGTTAAGACAAAAAATTTATGAAGAGATTGGAAAATAATTATTGTTTGTAAAACAATTTTTAAATGGGACCTCTGACAGAAATCTAATTTTGTCAGAGGTAATTTTAGAAAAGATTCTGTGATTGGTTAGAAATCGTTAAATAAGGAGGAGCATCATGAAAAAAGCTTATTACTACTTTTCTAAAGTAGAGGAATTTTTAGCTTGTTTATTGCTCATATCAGTTGTAACACTGGTATTTGCATCAGCTCTATTTAGAACTGCAGGACATCCGTTAAACTGGTCTAGTGATATTGCACAACTCTTATTTGCCTGGTCTATTTTCTTCGGCGTAGATTTGTCGATGCGTGAAAAGAGTTTAATTAAAGTTGATATGTTACTTCAAAAGTTACCTGTTAAAGCAAGAAAGTACTTACAGATTATATGGCAAATTGTTATAATCGTTTTTCTAATTTCATTAATTGTTTATGGAATTCCGTTGTGTATTAACAGTATCGACAGAAAGTTTTCTAATATGAATTTAAGTTATTCCTGGGCAACTGCCAGTGTTCCAGTAGGAAGTATCTTACTAACCATTACATCCGTGGTGAATTTAGTTAAAATGTTTAAGTCAGAAGATGGAACATATGCCGCCGAAGGAGGTAAAGATCTATGTTAACAGTTGTTATAGTATTCTTTGCTTTATTAATTCTCGGTATGCCTGTAGCATTTGCCATAGGAATATCAGGAGCAACTTTCTTTTTTACTAATGACGTACCTTATTCTATTGTAGTTCAGAAGGTAGTATCAGGAACTCAATCATTTACTCTTTTGGCAATACCACTATTTATCTTTGCAGGTAATCTGATGAATCATACGGGTATTACATCAAGAATGATTAAGCTGTCAAATGTTTTAGTTGGTCATATGCATGGACATATTGGACAAGTAAGTGTTGTGATGAGTACCTTAATGGGTGGAGTATCCGGTAGTGCGAATGCCGATGCAGCTATGGAATCCAGAATTCTTGGTCCTGACATGGTGAAAAGAGGATATTCCAAAGGTTGGGGAGCAGCGATTAATGGCTTATCTTCTTTAATTACTGCTACAATACCTCCTAGTATGGGTCTAATCATTTATGGATCCGTTGGAGAAGTTTCAATTGGACGATTATTTGTTGCAGGAATTGTACCTGGTTTTATAATGGCAATAGCGTTAATGATTGCAGTAGATATAAGTGCAAAGAAAAGAAATTACATGCCAGAAAGACAAGAAAGAGCTTCACTTGGTGAAATAGTTAAAGCTTTTGTGGATTGTATCTGGGCGCTTTTATTCCCTGTTATTTTAATTGTGGGAATTCGTATGGGGTTAATGACTCCATCAGAAGCAGGAGCTTTTGCAGCTTTTTATGCAATCATCGTTGGGGCATTTATACACAAAGAGCTTACCTTAAAAACATTTATTCAAACATTGAAAGAAAGTGTAAGGGATATCGGAGTTATCATGTTAATTGTTGCAATTTCCGGTATCTTTGGATACGGAATTGTTTATGACAGTGTTCCTCAAACTTTGGCATCCTTATTAATTGGTATTACATCAAGTAAAACCATTATGCTTCTTCTTATTATTGTATTCCTAATTATTGCAGGAATGTTTGTTGAAACAACTGTATGTGCTTTGTTGCTAACACCTATTTTATTACCGATTGTAACCAGCGTTGGAGTAGATCCAGTTCACTTTGGGATACTTATGATGACTGTTGTAACAGGAGGTATTATGACACCGCCAGTTGGAATTGCTTTATATACAGTTTCTGATATAATGGGATGTACTCCTGAAGAAACAGTAAAAGAAGCTATACCATTTTATATTGCAATTTTAGCAGTTGTCTTGATTATAGCATTTTTCCCTGACTTAATTTTATTATTACCAAATTTGGTATATGGAAATTAAATGTATATAAAATAGCAAAAAGCACACTATATATTTTTTTTGGATATAATGTGCTTTTTCTATAAGAATTCATTGAATTCATTGAAATAGTATATTAGAATATTACTAATAATGGAGAAAGGTGGGGCAGAATGCATTTAACAATGAATCCCATTTCGAATATAGGAGACAGCATCTATTTTGGCTTGAGAAAACAAATTATTGAACTGAATTTAAAGCCTGGAGAACCCCTGGTTATTAAGGAGATAGCTCAGAAGCTGGAAGTAAGCCGTTCCCCTGTTCGTGACAGCATTATAAAATTGAGTAAAGAAGGATTAGTTGATATTCTTGCTCAAAGAGGTACTTATGTATCTAAAATAGATTTAAAAAGAGTTGAAGAAGAGCAATTTATTAGAAGCAGTCTGGAAGAAAAAGCAATTTTATTATTCATGAAACAGTATAATGAGTATTCTATTATTCAATTAGAAAATCTAATTGAAATGCAAATAACAAGTTTAAAGAATCAAGATTATACTTCTTTTTTAGATTATGATGATGCGTTTCATTCGATCTTTTTTAAGACTGCTGAAAGAGATATGTCATGGAATTTAATTGAGAGTATTTCCGGCCATTATAGAAGATTACGACTCATTACATTGTGGGATCTAGAAACTTCAGAAGAGGTAATAAGGCAACATAGGCAGATTATACAGTATATAAAAGAGAAAAATGTTGATATGATACTTCAATCAACACACCAGCATTTTACCCGAATTGTATCTCAAACAGATTATATTGTTGAAAAATATCCAACCTATTTTAAACAAAAGTCGGATGAGAACTTTTTAAGTAAAAATTTCGGACAATATGTATAGTATAGATTTTATTCTAAAAAAACACCTCCAAATAGATCGTCTAATTTTGAATGAATTAGATTATCTACTTTGGAGGTATTATTTTAAATGTTCCTATTTTTTGTCGTTGTAAATTTAATACGTTTCAACAAATACTTCAAAGTGAGCTTGAGGATGAGCACAAGCTGGGCAAAGTTTTGGAGCTTCCATTCCTTCATGGATATATCCGCAGTTATTACATTTCCATAAAACCACTTCATCTTTCTTGAATACAGTACCGTTTTCAATATTCGCAGCTAATTTGCCAAATCTGGTTTCATGTCTTTTTTCAGCATCTGCGATTTTTCTATATACAGCAGCTATTTCTGGGAAGCCTTCTTCATCAGCTACATTTGCAAAAGCAGGATAAAGATCGGTCCATTCTTCGTTTTCTCCAGCTGCAGCAGATTTAAGGTTTTCTAAGGTGTTTCCTAAAGCAATAGGATAATCTGCAGTAATTTGAAGAGCGGTTCCATTTAATTCAGGATCAGCACTTAAAAATTTGAAAAATCTTTTTGCATGTTCTTTTTCGTTATCGGCAGTCTCAGTAAATATGTTTGAAATTTGTACATACCCTTCTTTTTTTGCGATGGATGCATAATATGTATAACGGTTTCTTGCTTGAGACTCACCTGCAAAAGATTTGAGTAGATTTTCAGCTGTTTTTGTTCCCTTTAGTGACTTCATCGTACTTCCTCCTTTGAATAATTATTTTCAAATATTATTATATCATAAAACAGTAAAATGTAAATCATACCAATTCTCCACAGCAAAAAACTTAAATTTTTTACTTGATATATTCTTATCTAAAGAAGTATGATAAAATCAAACATAAAATGATAAAATTCTATAGTATTTGCGATGAGGTGAGAACTTGAAAAAAGTAGCTGTAATTTTTACTGGTGGAACAATATCAATGAAAGCGGATGAGAGATTAAAGGCAGCCATTCCTGCTCTATCCGGTGAAGAAATCCTGGCAAAGGTTACTGGTATTGAAAAAATGGCTTATATTGAGCCATTGGTTTATGGGAATTATCCGGGACCCCATATCACCCCGGAAATGATGCTGGAGTTATCAAAGATTACGAAAGATTTTATAGATCGTCCTGATATTGCAGGCGTTATCATTACCCACGGTACAGACAGTTTAGAAGAAACTGCTTATTTTTTGGACTTGATTTTGCATGAGAAAAAACCTGTGGTCATCACCGGTGCAATGCGAAACAGCTCTGAGCTTGGATATGATGGACCAGCTAATTTGGCGGCTTCCATTTGTACGGTGTGCTCCAGTGAGTCCATGAATAAAGGGGTATTGGTTGTCATGAATAACCAAGTAAATTCAGCGGATGAGATCACAAAAACCCATACCTTGGCATTAGATACCTTTCAAAGTATGGACTTTGGTCCCTTAGGCATAGTGGATCAGGACAGGGTGATTTATTATAGAAACAGAAAAGCGAGACAACATATTATGACCGATACCATTGAAACCAGGATTGCACTTATAAAAGCAGGAGTTGGAATGGACTCATCCTTTATAAAATATAGCGTTGATTCAGGAATGAAAGGAATTGTTCTTGAAGGCATGGGACGGGGCAATGTACCTCCTCAAATGGTAGAAGGCATACAATATGCTATTTCTAAGAATATTCCAGTGGTTTTGGTTTCCAGATGTCCGAAAGGCAGAGTATTGGATTCATACGGTTATCCCGGAGGAGGAAAAGAGCTAAGAGACATGGGTGTGATCCTTGGAGATAATATGTCGGGACAAAAGGCAAGAATAAAGCTCATGCTTATTTTAGGAGTCACTAACGATATGAACGAGGTAAAAAGTTTATTTGAAAAAGGATTATACAGCACAATATAAGAAAGAGTTTCGATTGCAAAACTTTCACGCCTAACACGGCAGGCAAAATCGGACAAAATACAATATACGCATGTGTGCATTCTGCCCTGAGGGCTTTTTATCCCATAGAAAATTCAGAGGAATGCCCTATGTAATAAAATAAAAGTTATAATAAAATAACAATGGAGCGAAGGGGGAGTCGCTCCATTGTTATTTTGAAATAAGAAAGTTTGTCTTGCTTTCAAGGGACAACTTTCCAAATTCACAAGTGCGTTTTTCGCACGCTATCTTGCGAATTACTATTTTGAATCAAATGATATGTAGTACAAAAATATCTACATAGATTTTATAAGTTTGCTGTAATTTCTTCTAAGTGATCTAAAAATTCAAGATACTTATTTTGGACATTCTTTTCTGTTGCCTCTTTTTCAGCTTCGCCGCATTTTTCTTCTACTTCAGACATTGCTTCATTAGAAAGCTGTTTTGCTGCAAAGGTATATATTGCAGTGTCTTCTTTATGAATATGTCTGTGAAGCAAATCTGTATAAGCGATGGCGTTGGCGATAACATCCACTCTGGCATCCAGATTTCCTTTTTCAATTTCCTTAAGAGCATTTTCTAAATTCATCATAAACAATCTTCCAAGATCATGTTCTGCCAGCATTCCATAAATGGGACCATTGGCAATTCTCTCGCCCAATTCTTCAGACATTTTCTTAAACAGTACGGTTTCCTCTTTGCTGTGGTGATGCTTATCCGCATAATTTCTAACAAAATCGATGATCTGATAGAAAAGATCAGTATCTACTGGCTGACCATTCAAAATGGCTATACATAGTTTTCTGATACAGGTTAACGCTCTTTTAATATGTTTATGTTCTTCCATTAAAAGTGTAATTGCATCCATTACATTTCCTCCTTGAGTAATTCATTTTAAATCAAATCTCTTTATATCTGTATTATAGGGTATAGTATGACCTTTTTATATGATTTAAGTCACATAATAAAAAATCCTCCGGGGAGGATTTTTTATACCAATTCAGCCAATCTCGTAACACCAACATATATATCTGATATTCTGTACCATGTAGGATAATCTACGATGCCATTAACGGGCATATTAAATACTTCCTGGAATTTTTTAACGGCATCGGCAGTTTGCTGACCATAGTTTCCGTCAACTCTTACTTTAGGAATTGCCGGGAAACTATTTGAGATAGCGTTTAACTGTTCTTGTATGGTTCTGACAGGAGCACCGCTGGAACCTATTGTGAGATTATATCCCGGGAAAGAAGATGGAATGCCGGATACTCTGACTGCTGTATCAAGGTATATGTTTTGACCGTAAAAACTTCTAAGAATGCTTATAGCATCCAAGCCTTGATCTCCTAAATTTTTAGATCCCCATTGAGTCATCCAGTTAGGGCATTCTACTTTAACGCCGTCGCAGTACTGCGTTAAAAGAGGTTGTCGGTAGCTGGGACGCTTAATATAATTTACAAATAATTCATCTACAATTTCTGATACTGAATCATAGATGTTTCTGCCATAGAAGAATGCATGATCATAGGCAGTAGAAGAAGTAATTGTAAAATCTTTTCCTTTTCCCCTGTACCATTCCGTAAATATGCGGTTAAGAGTGAAAGATAAAATAGCAAGAACATTGGATCGAATTGTATTTTCAGGCCATGTAGGAAAAATTTCACTGGAAGCTACGTTTTTTATATAATCTTTAAAGCCTATATAATAATTAGGTGCGGTAGGATCATCAGGAACACCGTCATGTACAATAACATATTGGGGGATAACGGGTTCATCCAATACAATAAAGCCTGTTGGGGGCGGCTCTGGTTTAATTTCAGCTTCCGGTATTTTAGGCGGATAAGATCCCCATAGGGTATGAGGCTGGATAAAAATTTCATTCAACTGTCTTTCCATTTCTCCTGCCGGCTCTAAAGTTACATTTTGAATTGCAGTGGTATCGGCAAAAATTTGAGTGCCTTCTATTAACAATGTGGTATAGCCGGGAGCTTGTATTTCAATATCATAAGTTGCATAAGGCTGTTGTTGAGGTGGTTCCTGAGTGAGTTCCACCGGAGGGGTACTGAGAGATATCGTTTCTGTTTTTCCGGATTCGTTAGTTTTAAGTACTTCTACAGGCTGTCTTTGCCTGGTGCCATTCGATCTTTCACGGACAACAACGGTTGCACCGGGGACAGGGGAAAGGGGTTTGTTCTGACTTCTTGTAAAAACATCTACAACAAGCCTGCCGGTTGATTGGCGCATCATTGTGGCGGGATATCGTCTAAACATTGCATTCCCTCTCTTTGCTATTAATTTCCATTAACAGTATATGATTTGAAAGTCGAAAAAGGTACTTGGAATTAAAATACATATTTTTTATTACATAGGAAACTCGGTGGAATTTCCTATGTAATAAAAAAATACTTCCAAGCAGATCATCTAATTTTTAATACATTAGATTCTCTACGTTGGAAGTATCATATCCTATTCTTTATTGAGCCATGATTTCAGTCCATGCTTTATCAAACTCAGAAACAAAATCCCCTAAATCTTTATAGATTTCGCAGTTTGCAATATCTTCCGGGAGAGGATATGCAGCTCTGTCATTTTTTAAATCTTCGTCAAGCATTTCTTTTGCTCCAATATGAGGAGTGGAATACCCGATATAATCCGTATTCTTAAAAGCAACCTCTGTTTCACACATATAATTTATGAATTTTTCTGCTGCTTCCTTGTTTTTAGCGGTTACAGGAATAGCCATAGCGTCAAACCAAAAATTAGAACCTTCTTTAGGAATTACATACTCTAAATCAGGATTTTCTTTTTTACAATAAATTGCATCCCCGGACCAAACAACAGCAAGTGCTGCTTCTCCGCCAATCATTTTATCTTTAACTTCATCACCAACATAAGCCAGAACAAGAGGTTTTTGCTCGATTAATGCCTGTTTTGCCTGTGCTAATTCATTCGTATCCCTTGTATTTAAGGAGTAGCCTAATTTTTGCAAAGCAACACCTATGGATTCTCTTTGACTATCCAGCATAAATATTTGACCAGAATATTTTTCATTCCATAAAATATCCCAACTATCCACTGGATCGTCTACCATAGTTTTGTTATAAAGGATACCTACGGTTCCCCACATATAAGGAACAGAATATTCATTATTTGGATCGTAATCGAGGTTTTTAAATTGGTCATCGATTAATTCATAGTTAGGAATATTGTTAAAATCGATTTTTTGAAGCAGATTTTCATTAATCATCTTTTCTATCATATAATCTGAAGGAATTATAACATCATAATCACTTCCTCCGGATTTTATCTTAACATACATATCTTCGTTAGTAGCATAAGTATCATAATTGACTTTGATGTCGTATTTTTCTTCAAAATCTTTTAGTACACTTTCATCAATATAATCGCCCCAATTGTATACATTGAGTACGGTCTTATTTTGTTGGCCACAGCCAGAAAGTCCTATAGCAGTCAAAACGATTAACAAGAAAACAGCAAAATTCAGTTTTTTCATTAATTTTTTTCCTCCTTAATATCTTTTGATGTCCTTTTATTAACAATGAAGAGTAAAATCAAAACACAAAGAAACATTAAAGTAGATAATGCATTGATGGTTGGATTTACCCCTCTTCTTGCCATAGAATAAATGGTGATCGATAAGTTTGTTACCCCTGAACCGGCGGTAAAAAAGCTAATTACAAAATCATCCAGGGATAATGTGAAAGCGAGTAAAGCCCCTGTAATAATTCCCGGCATGATTTCGGGAAGAATTACTTTGAAAAAAGCATATGATGGAGAAGCTCCCAAATCCAGAGCAGCTTCGTACAAATGCTTATTCAGCTGTTTTAGTTTTGGCATTACGGATAAAATCACATAAGGTATATTAAATGCAATATGTGATAAAAGCATTGAAAAAAACCCTAATCTTAGTCTTACAAATATAAATAAAATCATAAGGGATATACCGGTTACAATATCCGGATTAAGGATTGGCAGATAGGTAATATTCATCACCAAAGTTTTTTTCCATTTTGTCATGTTGTGTATGCCAATTGCCGCTGCCGTACCGATGAGGGTTGAAACAATAGAAGATATTATAGCAATAACGATTGTGTAATATAGAGCTTTTTTAATATCTGGATCATGGAACAATTGCAAATACCATTTTAATGTAAATCCGTCCCAATTGGCTCTGGATTTTGAATTATTGAATGAGAAAATAATGAGTACTGCAATAGGGGCATACAAAAATACAAATATTAAAAACAAATAGATACGATTAAAAATGTCTTTTACCATAGTCCGCCCCCCTCATGTTCTTTATCGTATTTTGACATGAATCCCATGCTGATGAGAATAATAAGCATCATTACAATGGATACTGCAGAGCCAAAATTCCAATCTCCTGCTAAAAGAAATTGTCGTTCAATCAGGTTTCCAATAAGCATAAATTGTCCCCCTCCAAGAAGCCTTGAGATTACAAAGGTTGTTACAGCAGGCATAAACACCATGGAGATCCCTGAAAAAACCCCAGGCAAACTCAGAGGAAAAATGATCTTTCTAAATACAGTAAATTGATTTGCTCCTAAATCTTCTGCAGCTTCAATAACACTATGGTCAATTTTTCTCATAACCGAATAAATTGGAAGCACCATAAAAGGCAGAAAATTATATACCATACCCAGAACAACAGCCCCTTCATTATAAAGCAGCTGAAGTGGAGCAATATTGAAAAAGGATAGGATCATATTGATAAATCCGTTTTTTTCTAATAAAGTCATCCAAGCGTAAGTTCTAAGCAAAAAGTTCATCCACATGGGTAGAACAAATAGAAACATCAAAAAACTCTTCTTGCTCATTTTTTTGCTGGCAAGAATCATAGCCACTGGATACCCTAATACAAGGCAGATAATCGTGCTGATTCCAGCAAGCCAAACAGAGCGCCATAATACTTTAATATAAGGTTCTTTAAAATCCATAAAACGACGGTAATGTTCCAGTGTGAATGAAAAGCCATCGTTGGTAGAAGTAATGAGACTAAAAAACAGTACAAGAATTAATGGAACAACAATAAAAATGGTCATCCACAGAACATATGAATAAGAAATCCATTTCTTTTTCATTAGTTCACCGCCTTTTTCATAATGTGGATGTTATAAGGCAATATTGTAAGTCCTACTTGGGACTTAGGAGGATGCATAGAAGTACTATGAACCATCCAGTTAAATGTATCCGTTTTGATCATCATTTCATAATGAACACCCTTAAAAGTCACAGATTCAACTACACCTTGAAGCATTCCGGTGTTTCCTTCTGTTACTTCGATATCTTCCGGCCTGATGACTACATCCACCGGTTGATTAGAGCCGAAGCCTTTATCAACACATTCGAAAGTCGTATTGGCAAATTCAACGAGGTAATCTTTTTTCATGACACCGGGGATAATATTGCTTTCACCTATAAAGTCCGCAACAAAAGCGTTTTTAGGCTCATTATATATATCTTCAGGGGTGCCAATTTGCTGAATTACTCCGTCTTTCATAACCACAATGGTGTCTGACATGGTTAAAGCTTCTTCCTGGTCATGGGTTACATATATGAATGTGATGCCCAGCTGTTTTTGCATTCTCTTAAGTTCAACCTGCATATCCTGTCTTAACTTTAAGTCCAGTGCCCCAAGAGGTTCGTCAAGTAAAAGTACATCGGGTTCATTGACAAGAGCTCTGGCGATGGCAATTCTTTGTTGTTGACCACCGCTTAAAGAGTCTATGGATCTATTTTCATAACCTGCCAAGTTCACCAAATTTAAGATATTGCGAACTTTTTCTTTTATCACTTTAGGGTCAAGCTTTTTAATTTTTAATCCAAAAGCTATGTTTTCTTCTACAGTCATATGAGAAAAAAGTGCGTATTTTTGAAATACCGTATTTACTCTTCGCTTATAAGGAGGAAGGGAATTAATATTTTTTCCTTCAAACAAAATATTACCTTTTGTAGGAAATTCAAAACCTCCAATTAGTCTTAAGGTCGTCGTTTTACCGCATCCACTTGGACCTAGCAACGTTAAAAACTCATTTTTTCTGATGTAAAGGTTTATATTTTTCAGAACTTCCGTAGAATCATAAGTTTTTGAGATATCTACGAGTTCAATAATATTTTCTGACATTTCCAGTTCCTCCTTCGATATAAATAATTAGAAGCTTGGTGGGGTACAGATCCATAGCACTTTTGCCTTTGTCGTACCGCCATTAGATATATAATGGGTCATAGAAGGCTTGAAATAAAAAGTTTCTCCTTTTTTAGCTTTATATTTTTTATTTCCGATATGCACAAAAATAGTTCCCGATAATACATATCCAAATTCTTCTCCCTCATGGGGCGTTTGAGGACTGGATTGACCTCCTGGCTCTAAAACAATCATAATCGGTTCCATAATATTTTTTTGAGCATTAGGCACAATCCAATGAATTTCATTTTTGTTTTCTATATCTTCTTGAATAAAAGTGTCTTCCTTCTCAAAAACTATTTTTTCCTCAATGCGTTCATTAAAGAAATCTTTTAAATTGGTTCCTAAACATTCCAGAATATCTACTAATGTCGCAATTGAAGGGGATGTAAGATCCCTTTCCAGTTGAGAAATGAATCCTTTGGTTAACTCACACCGATTTGCCAGTTCTTCTTGTGTGAGACCATTGGTGACTCTTAATAATTTAATTTTTTCACCTATATTCATAAAAGCACCCTATTCTTGTTTTGGTTAACTAAACTTTTTGTTTAGAGTTGCTAAACAAATGAAACGGTTTATTATATACATATTTTTGTTATAAAGTCAATGGGTTTAACGAAATTTATCTAAAAAACCCTTGCGAAAGGTTGAAGAATGTTATAGAATGTCATGTAAAATGACAGAGTAGGTAAAGTGCGTTAAGTGTTAAGGGATGGGAAGTTGCCCTTAAACGAAAGCTACTTAGCTGCGGTACTTTATCGCTTCCGCTGTACATTAAAGAGCTTCTTTCTTTAGTGTGGTGAGTGGAAATGTCATCATACTAAGGAAGGGAGGGATAATGATGAACACAAAAAAAGGATTTAATACAAGAGTTTTGGTCGCATGTGGATTATTAGCCTCAATCAGTATCGTACTCACAAGACTTTTTTCGTATATGATTCCCCTGGCAGGACTTCCGGCTCTTCGCATTGGTTTTGGGGATATACCTGTAATCATTTCAGGAATGCTCTTCGGACCCATTGCTGGAGGCTTAACGGGAGGAGTAAGCGATCTATTAGGCTTTATTCTTAATCCTATGGGAGGACCTTATATTCCCGGATTTACGATCAGTGCTGTTTTAAGAGGATTGATTCCGGGACTTATTTACTGGTTGATTCGTACTAAAAATATCAAGTTCAATTTCCATATTGCGAACATAATTTTTAGCATTCTTTTAGCGATTGGTATTTTGTTTGTCTTTTTATCACAGGAAGTAGAATTGTCTAAGGTGCTTATGATGCTTTATGGAGCTATTGCCCTGGCATTCATTATGATTCCTGTTGTATTAAGCAGAATTATAAAATCTAAAGATAGTTTATATTCCTTTGATAAGATATTATTTATCGTTACAGTTGGATACTTTATAATATCTTTAGGTTTAAATACCCTTTGGCTAGCAGTAACCTATGAAAAAGGATTTTTAGCCTTTTTACCAGGGAGAATATTAGCGGGATTTGTGATGATACCGCTTCATTCCATTATGATTTTTGTTTTATCAAGATGGTTCAAATACATTAAGATCTCTTAAGCTGCCTATTATAGCTTTCAGGTTTTATACCTGAAGGCTATAGGCAGCTTTTTAAAAAATGGGGGGCAATGAGTTTGTTACACAGATTACTTATATATAGAAATTTATTAGAAGATAATTTGGTACAAGGGGTTCAAAATTTGCTAAAAGCATTAAATGAATTCAATAAACAAGATCTTTCTTCATTACAGAATCAGTATTCGGAAATAACAGCTTCTTTGCTTAAATTTGGGTTCGAAGAAAATATAAGAAGCTCTTTATGGAAAAATTACATTGACCATCTCATCCTTCAGGATGAAAATATTTTTAGTCTTTCCTGCGAAAAAGATACCAACAACATAGATTCAAATGTCAAGGAAGCATTAAAAAGAGATTTGGTTGTTTTAAATGAATTTTCATGTTTAGACTGGGATGCAATTGCTTCCAAAATCGGAATAGAGCCTTTAAGTTTTCTAAGCACGACCATAGAAAAGAAAACTATTAACATAGATGAAACGATTCTAAAACTTTCTGACTATTATTACAAGAATGGCTGCGGAATAATGGGAAAATATAAAGCGTTTAGATGGGATAAGGGATTAAAAGGAATAGAAAACCCCGATTCCGTAAGACTGGCAGATTTAATCGGTTATGAAGAACAAAAGAAGACCTTGATTGAAAACACCGAGGCATTTTTACAGGGGAAAAAGGCAAATAATATTTTATTATTTGGAGATCGAGGAACTGGAAAATCCTCCTCAGTGAAGGCGCTTTTAAATGAATATGCCCATAGAGGACTTAGATTAATAGAAGTGCCAAAGCATCAGCTGATTGATTTCAATAAAATCATATCTCTTATAAAGAATCGAAACAGATATTTTATCATCTTTATGGATGACTTGTCTTTTGAAGAATTTGAGACCGATTATAAACATATGAAAGCAGCCATAGAAGGAGGTATAGAGAAAAAGCCCGATAATGTATTAATCTATGCGACCTCCAACAGAAGACATCTCATAAAAGAAACATGGAGTGACAGGCAAAATGCTGATGGAGAAGTACATATTTCAGATTCCATTCAAGAAAAAATCTCTTTGGCAGATCGATTTGGAATCAGTATAACCTACACATCGCCAAATCAAAAAGAATATTTGGAAATTGTAGAAGGCTTAGCGAAAAAGCATGGTATAGATCTTCCTAAGGAGGAACTGCAGCGAAAAGCCCTGCAATGGGAAATGTGGCATAATGGACGCTCAGGGAGAACGGCACAGCAATTTATTGACTATATGCTGGGACAAAAATAAATTTTTTAGAGTTATACATAGGGTAGTATTTTGCGTCAAGGCTTTGAATATGCTATATTAATGTTATGTAAAAGATTATTAAAATTTCAGGAGGGTATACTATGTTTAAAGATATCCATTATAATGAATATACTAGAGAATTTATGGAACAGTTACCCAAAGGAGCATTTCTAACTGTAAAAGATGGTGAAAGCATCAATACCATGACCATTGGATGGGGTAATATAGGGGTAATTTGGAATAAACCTATCATTACTGTAGCAGTACGTTATTCGAGACATACATATCATTTAATCAATCAAAGTAATGAATTTACTCTTAGTATTCCGCTTAAGGGTCAGCTTAAAAAAGAACTAGGCTACTGTGGAACAAAGTCGGGAAGAGATGTTGATAAGTTTAAAGAATGCGGGCTTTCTGCGATCAAGGGAAACATGGTTGAAACACCTGTTATTGGAGAATGTGATCTTTTTTATGAATGTAAGATCGTATATAAGCAGACAATGGAGCCGGCATTATTAGATACAACAATTGATGAAAAATATTATTCCAATCATGATTATCATGTGTTATACTATGGTGAGATTGTGTCAGCCTATATTAAAGAAAAATAGACTGAAAGTTTTAGAAGAAAAGGAGTAAGACAAATGAGTTTGTATCAACAATGGGAAAATTTAATTGAATCTCGAGGTACGAAAGAAGAGTATAACAAATTTATTCAAGAATATCTTCAAAAAGAAAAAGCAGTATACGAGCAAATTTTAGCAAATCATACTCAAACAGTTAGTGGAACCTGCAGTGAATTGGCTCAAAAATTCGGTATGTCCAATGCTGAATTCGCAGGTTTTATAGATGGTATTAATACCAGCTTAACGGAAGAAATCAATCTCGAAGAATTAAATGAAGATACCCTGGTAACGCTGAATATCGACTATGAAAAATTATATTGGAATATGCTTGATGCACAAGCAGAATGGCTCTATACCATTCCAGCATGGGACAATATTTTGACCGAGGAAAGAAGAAAAGAAATTAAGAAAGAATACAATCAATCCAAAATTGTTGTAAAGCCGAAAAAAGTAGGACGCAATGAACCCTGTCCTTGCGGCAGCGGATTAAAGTATAAAAAATGCTGCGGAAAATAAAAATAAATAGAAGCATAATAAAAGCCACCCTAAAGAAGCGTTCTCTTAGGGATTGAAGAAAAACTTGAATGAACAGCTTCAAGCGGGGCAAAAAGAGACCAGTCACAATCAGGCATGAATGCTTGAAGTGACTGGTTTTTTATTAAAGATATTTTTTT
>JAAYPH010000122.1 GCA_012519955.1 Candidatus Epulonipiscium sp. | reverse complement strand
GATGCAAATAATAAAACCGCTATCATTACTACCAACTTTATTATTCCTCCAAAAATTCAGGAATATACCAACATGAGTATCCTTGTAGATAAAAAAAGAGTGAATACTTCCTTTAGTCCTATTATGAGTGATAAAGTTGGTATGGTTCCAGCAGAGCCTGTATTTAGAGCTATGGGTGTTAAATCCTTCAATGATTATATAACAGGAGAATTTGTTGGAATTAAAGATGGCGTTGAGTTAAGAATCAGCATTGGAGATAAGAAAGCAACTGTCAATGGATATCCAATAACATACCAAGGTAAAATTATAGATTATAATGAGACACTCTATGTTCCGTTAAAATTTATTGAACAAGTTTTTAATGCGACAACAGTATGGAATGGATCAACAAAAGAAGTAAGTATCTTTAATAAAGAAGCAACCTTTGCCCTGAAATTCTTAGACAAGGAGTTTATTGGAGGAGGTGTCGTTCCTACCAATGCTCCAGAACCTAAAGCTGAGGGCAATACGAGATTAATGATTAGTGACAATCCGGAAACTCTTAATGAAAGAACGATTCCTTATGATGCAGCGACTCTTTGGCAGGATATTGTGGAAGAAGATGAGGAATATGTCAACCACATTGTATTCGGATATCATGAAAATAAGTTTGATGAGCCTGTAACCATAGGGATTACAATTGAGAATTTATCGGATACCAATGACATTGAGCTTGTGAGTACAAGAGGTGTTGCTAAAACCAGCAGCAGAGGCTGGGGAATATACGATGTGGGATTAAAAGTAGCTGAACTCAGTATAAGCAATCAACTACCTTACATCCCATTGGATAAAACAGCGATAAGATCTAGAAGTTCACAAGTTATTGACGATTTCTATGTGAGTTCAGGAAATCTTATTGGATTCCAATATGAATTTAAAGTAAAGAAAAGATCAGGAACCGGAAAACTCAATTATATTATACGTACTGTTATTAGTAAAAACGACGGATTGAATCTGACTTCCATAAAAGACAAGCCCCTGCCCCTGGATTATGATAATAAGCATCCAAGGGGAACCTGGACCTTCGCGAATCTGACAACGGAGCTTCCTACATATGAAGCCGGATCTTGGCAGACTGCCTATTCAATATCTAATGGAAAGACAGATAATATTTTCTCAGCTGAAACCAGCCTGGGAAAAGAATATGGAACTGTCAGCAATATTGGGCATTATGGAGCTACTTATAAGATCAAGGTTCCGGTTGTAAACAATACTGGGGAAACAAAAACGATTCGTGTTCGCCTAAATCCAAGGGGAGGACGATGCGCAGCGGCGGTAAAGAATTATGATGGATTCTTTAACACCCCTGAAATGAATTCTGAATATGCATCAACCATTATAGAGTATGTTTTAGAAGATGGGCAAGAAGAAGTACTGGAATTTGAAATGATGAATGCAGGGGGCTCCAGTCTCCCAATTGCAATTAATATCATAACAGTAAACTAACATGAACGAATCCTATGAAGCACCAACTTGATGGAGTTAGTCACTTCATTAAGTTGGTTTTTTATTACATAGGAAATTCCTCTGAATTTCCTATGTAATAAAGAATCTTCGAGTAGAACATACACTCGCGTATATTGTATTTTGTCGGCTTTGTTTTATTCTATCTTTTAGGGGGGCATACAATGAAAAGACAGTGGATACCAGAGATACAAATCATGAGGGGAATCTTGATCTTTTGTGTGGTGCTTATTCATGTTTTATATATTCCCATTAGCAGACTCAATGCATTAACCATGACCTACAGTATATATTATGCATTCAATAGAGCCATTCAGTTTGCGGTTCCGGGGTTTATATTCATCGCTTCCATTTTAATGACTTATAATTTAGAGCAGGAAAAAATGGATGCGCTGAAGTTTTATAAGAGAAAGATTAATGTGATATTAATGCCCTATTTGTTTTGGAGTGTTGTATATATTTTGTGCAGATATTTTGTTGGAGCCATAGAATATCAGCAATTGATCTCTGTTTCTGACTGGGCCTTTTGGATTTTATTTGGAAAGGGTTATTCCCATCTTTACTTTATGTCCGTTATTATTCAAGTATATCTCTTAGCACCTTTACTGATTGGGCTTATACAAAGGCTGAAAAAAAATCATTTTGTAACACTGATTACTGGTATAGGAATACAAATTATTTTTTATTGGATCAATAAGCTTTATATTTATAAAATTTTTCCCTATCCTGCAACTTTATTCTATTGGTATTTTATAATTGTGTGGTTAGGCCTTTGGATTGGATGCAATTATTCTCAGCGGCTTCAAATCATGGAGAAATATTTTAAACCCATCCTTTTTATAGTGTTAATCTCCATGGGGTTTTACATAAAAATGTGTTTTGATATAGAACTGAGTAGACCCATTAATAATTTTACTTTTCAAATGTTATGGTATGTATATGTATTTTTTGCCTCCACCATTATTCTAAAGGTATCAAGAGCGATAACCTTAAGGGATAACGGTATTAAGTTTATATTTAATAAAATGGGCAAGTATTCTTTTTCAATATATTTGATTCATCCCTTTATTGTGACAGCTCTTAAAGACATTGTAAAAACCAATAATCCAATAGTATTGACGCTTTTTACTATAATAGCCCCTATAATGATCATCATAGCATCCATATTTACAGCTAAATTTCTACAGAAAATGAAAAGCATCGTTTTATTTCAAGGAAAGTTTACTGTTGATCAGCATCATAGAGAACACAGAGTATAATTCCTTCTTGTTGATAAATACATACTGTTTACCATAAAAATACATTTCATCCACAAAATGTGGATAAAATGTGGATAAGTGGTAATAAAAGGATGTATAAAAATAATACTCATTGAATTCTATGTAGATTTATGATATCTTTATATTCGTAAAGTTAAAGGGGAGTAGCTGTAGCGGATGCTATAAATAGAATCAACATACTGGCTTTTGCCTGGTTCTATTTGCTTTAGAATCTGTTCTAAAGAAGCGAGACTTTTAGCTTAGTAAAGTATGTTTTTTTACTAAGCCTAAAGTTTCGCTTTTTTATGTGCTAAGAGGAGGAAATAAGATGTTAAGGGAGTATCTACAAGCATTACTTTTTATTTTTATAGCTGAAATGGGGGATAAAACCCAGATTCTAGCTATGATGTTTGCGACAAAATACAAAATGTCACAAGTACTTCTAGGGGTATTAATCGGTTCTTTTTTAAATCATGGTGTAGCGGTTTTATTTGGCTCATTAATTGGCGGGATGATTCCTGCCAATGTACTGCAAATCATTGCAGGCAGTGCCTTTATCTTCTTTGCGTTATGGTCTTTAAAGGAAGATGATGACGAAGATGAAGAGGAAGGTGTAAGAAAATTAGGTCCTGTATTTACCGTTGCAGCAGCTTTTTTCATTGGAGAATTAGGGGACAAGACACAGCTGACAGCCATAACCCTGTCAGTAGACGCTGCTCATCCTTTCGTCATATTGCTCGGAACTGTCAGCGGAATGTTATTAACCAGCGGAGTAGGCATTATTGTAGGAAGTAAAATAGGAGATAAAATTCCCGAGTTATTCATGAAATTTATTGCCTATGGATTATTCTTAGTTTTTGGAAGTATGAAACTGTATACCTCCTTGCCTGAACACTATATCAATATATTTAGCGTATCTGGATTTATAGTATTCATTGTGATTTGTTCGGCATTCCTTATTAAGCCTATAATAGATAAGAAGAAAAAAGGAGAAAAATCATCCTATCAAAAAGCAGCTATGACTCTACATGACTACATGAATCAGATGAAAAGCAACTTTGATAATATCTGTCTTGGAGAGAATAAATGTGGTCACTGTGAGGGGCAAAACTGTCTTGTGGGTTATACCAAAGATATGATTAAAGAGGGAATAGAACAGGGAACAATAACAAATCCAATTGAAACAGACAGCCGTGAAGTCTGGGCAAAGAAAGCATTTGATCATGCAAAAATAGTAGATAGTTTGAAATTTACATTAAAATATCTTATGGATAATTACCAAGACTTACAGAAGAGGGATATGTCCAATGCCATAAGAAATTCATTGGAGATGGCTTTATTTGAAGAAACATTAGAATTTCATGGAGATATTAATATGTACTTAGAACATATAAAAGAAAAAAATCCATTCATTATGGAGGAGCTTAGAAAGAGCTTATAAGGGCGGTGATGAACCGTCCTTATTTTATTACATATGAAATTCCTCCGGATTTCCTATGTAATAAAAATCATTTATCATCCTTCCAAAAAAAACCGGTTTGCAAAATGTTAAGAAAATGTTACAATATTAATAAATAAGTTAACACCTTTGATACAAATGTAAAAAAAATTTAAAGGATGATAATATGAAACGATTGATTACAAAACTTGTATCTCTTCTTATACTTATTGGTGCCCCATCCAGTGCTTTTGCATCCTCTTATATCATGCATACTGTAAAGCCAGGGGACAGCCTAAATAGCATTGCTCAAGAACATAAAGTAAGTTACAATCAGTTAACGAACTTAAATGGAAAAGAAGAGTTATATGCAGGAAGCTTGGTAAAAATTCGTCCGATTGCCGGCAATAAAGATATTCGAATTTACTTAAATGACCAAATAGTAACATCCGATACCTCCCCTTATATGGAGAATGGCCGTACTTTTGTACCTATTCGATTTGTAGCAGAAGCAATAGGAATAGAACAAATCAACTGGAACGGTCAAAATGAAGAAGCTATTCTTATGAAAAACGGTGTTACCATTTCTCTTCCTATTAGACAGTCTTACGCGATGATAGATAATAAGAGCATTAAATTAGATGCACCGATTAATATATATAATGGAAGAACTTTTGTACCCCTTAGATTTGTGGCTGAAGCATTTAATGTAGATGTACAGTGGCAGGAATCCACGGCCTCAGTAAAACTATATACGAAAGATTACAAGACATTAAGCATTCAAACGGAAGTAAAATCTGCATCTTATTCACAAGAAGATTTATACTGGTTATCCAGACTGGTACATGCGGAAGCAGAAGCTGAATCTTTTGAAGGAAAATTAGCTGTAGCCAACTGCATCATCAACCGCAAAAAGAGCAAGGACTTTCCTAACACCATTAAAGAGGTTATATTTGATAAAAATTGGGGCGTACAGTATACCCCAACAGCAAATGGTACAATTTATAATACTCCTTCCGAGGAGAGCGTAAGAGCTGCAAGAATGGCGTTGGAAGGAAACAATAATATCGGAGAAAGCTTATATTTTTTAAATCCTAAAAAGTCAACCAACAGCTGGGTAATTAAGAACAGAACATTTTATAAAAGAATACAGAATCACGATTTTTATTTATAAAACCAATATAAAAACTGCCAATACATAGTGATTGGCAGTTTTTATATTGGAAATTAAGCTTTCTTATTTCATAAGTACGACGCAGATGCTTTCTTGTATTTTGTATATTTGAAACTTTCTCTTTTCTATACAAGTTTATGGCAGTATAATGGTTGTAGTATGCAATATAAAAAGTAGAAATATAATACATTAGGGGGTCATCTTTTGAAGCTTTCAGACTTACTTATATACGAAAATATCTTTATTCAGTGCCATGATAATCCTGATGCAGACGCAATTAGTTCAGGATACGGTCTTTATGAGTATTTTAAAAGCAAAGAAAAAAACGTGAAATTAGTATACGGGGGACGTTTTAAGGTTACAAAGCCTAATCTTATTAAAATGATAGAAGAACTGAATATTCCTATAGAATATGTGGATCAATTAACAGTGGGGGATCATGGAGTCCTGATTACGGTAGACTGTCAATATGGCGCAGGAAATGTTACGAAGTTTGATGCAAAAAATATAGCCATCATCGATCATCATCAGCAAGAAATATATGATGTGGCTATGAGTGAAATCAGGTCTTACCTTGGAAGCTGTGCAACATTAGTATGGCAAATGTTATTGGATGAGGAGTTTGATGTCAATCAAAATAAAAATGTGGCTACTGCCTTATATTATGGGCTTTTTACCGATACGAACAGCTTCATAGAAATTCATCATCCTTTAGATAAGGATCTAAGAGACAATATTGAATATGATATTAATTTAATAAGAAAACTAAAGAATGCAAACTTTACTTTACAGGACATCGAAATAGCAGGCATAGCCCTTATTAGATACTCTTATATTGATGATTACCGCTGTGCAATCTTTAAGGCTCATCCCTGTGATCCGAATATATTGGGATTTATAAGTGATTTGGCACTTCAGGTGGATGCAATTGACACTTGCGTTGTTTACAACGAAACCAATGTTGGCGTTAAATTCTCCGTAAGAAGCTGCATAAGGGAAGTAATGGCTTCGGAGATGGCTGCTTTTCTGGCAGAAGGCATAGGTTCCGGTGGAGGACATATGGATAAGGCGGGAGGCTTTATACACGAAGCGAAATTTGATAGACAATATCCAGGAATGAATAAGGATGGATACCTGCATAACCGTATAAAAGCGTATTTTGACAGCTTTGATATTATTTATCATAATGATAACAACCTGGATATTGAAAGAATGTCCCTTTATAAAAAGAAGAATTTGGTACTAGGCTTTGTTCCGGCAGTAGAGGTATTTAAAGAAGGGACGCCTTTGCTTATCAGAACCATTGAAGGCGATATAGATATAGTGTCTTCTCAAAATGTTTATATTATGATAGGAATTAAAGGAGAAGTATATCCTATCAGTAAAGAAAAATTCAATAAAAGCTACAAAATAGTCGAGGAACCTTTTAACCTTAAAAATGTAGAATACTTCCCAACGGTTAAGAATAGAGAGACAGGCCAATCCGTCGATTTAAGGGCATATGCGAAAGCTTGTATATCCACTGGAGAAGTCTATATCTATGCACAACCCCTTCTTAAAAATACAAAAGTGTTTACCAAGTGGGATCCGACTAAATATATGTCAGGAAAAACAAATGATTATATTGCAGTAAGACAGGATGATATCGAAGACGTATATATTATTGAAAACTCTATTTTTAATGCAACCTATCAAAAAATATCCTAAAGGAGAGAATTGGTATGCGATATCAAATCAATCAAAAAATATTAAGCTTTGGGGACAACTTTACGATTAAAGATGAATATGGCTCAGAAAAATTCTTTGTTAAAGGCAAGGTTTTTGCTCTGGGAGATAAGCTTAGAATTTATGATGCCAACGGTGTAGAAAAAGCATATATCGATCAGCAATTATTTAAATTTATGCCGGAATACTCGATTTACCTTGAAGGTCAGTATGCTGCGAAGGTTAAAAAGGAATTTACATTCTTTAGACCTCGATTTCACATCGAGAGTGCTTTTGGACAATACAGCATAGAAGGAGATTTCTTCGGATATGACTTTAGAATTCTTAAGCAGGGAAGAGTGATAGCATCCATTAGCAAAAAATTCTTTTCCTTTAGGGATTCCTATGGAGTAGACATCGCAGACGATGAAAACCAAGCTTTGATATTAGCCTTTGTGATTATCATTGATCAAGTCATTCATGATGATCATCATAATAACAATTAAATTACAAAGCCCTGGATCCTATTGATCCAGGGCTTTATGATATGATTTTATTGGATTTCACCTACATATCTAAAAGCAGAAGACTCTTCACTATACCTGAAATAGTACTTACGATGTTCAGTATAATCCAGTATATCATCTGCATATTTAACTATATCCGCATCAATAACGATTCCATCCAATTTCCCTTCTTGATTGAGTGCTGCTTCAGCTAATTTAACATTTTTAACTTTATAAGAGATATAAGGATTATTATAATGGTCATTGGCGGACTCTACTTTTTTGCTTAGGCCTATATAATATTCTAGATCTTCTCTTACATATGTCTCGTGGAAACTAATATTGAGTTTTTTAGGATCCTTATAGTTTTCTTCATAACTTGACAGTCCCAAAGGATTTATAAGAAGAGGTTACGCCAACGACTTTACCATTTTTATTAAATAATGCCACGCCGGAGTTACCATAAGTCATGGGTATGGAGATTTGAAGCAGATGAATCCCTTTATTTGTCCAGGTGTTTGATATTATACAGGAAGAAACATCATTAAAGAGTCCTGAAGGAGAATTAATAGCTACTGCCCATTCGTCTTTTTCAAATTCATTGATTCCGCCAAGGGTAACCGGCTCAATTCCAATTTGTTCTTTTAATTTTAAAACAGCAAGGTCAAGGTGTGCATCGGCACATACTATTCCTTCCACAGCCAATGTGGAAGTGTCAGAAAGGCGAACAATAGCGTTTGTGCCACCTTTGATGACATGATAGTTTGTTACAATAAAACCATCTGCAATGAAAAATCCACTGCCTTGAGATGTACCCTCAGCAGTATCAACCAGGACTGCTGCTACTTTAGAATTATTTTGCTTTACGATTTCTTTTACAGATTCTAATGCTTCCTTTTCGATTTTTTCATTTTTTTGATTTAGGTCTTCTTCGGAGATTTCTTTCACAGCAAGGTATTTTAATTCACCCTCTTTTGTTTCAATGATGATTGCATTAGTGTATAAGGTGACTTCTCCCTGGTTAATCCCTTCTTTTTCATAGTCTCTATCGCATATATAATCCAATTTTACAAGATATTCAATACCATGGGGTTTTTCGTTTTTCCCCATAATGGCTGCTTTTTTAAAGCTGCGTACTTCTGATTGCTCGAGCTCTATTACAGTGGTTTTAGCAAATTCAATAATCTCTTCTTCTGTAAATCGGCTGGAGTTTAACATATCTTCTTTGAAATAACTAAAGTGAATTCCATTTTTGTCTACAACATTTTTGATAGCTGTTGAATACGATTGAGTATAATTGACTGTACTGGTATTTGTAAAGTCGATATCGTCTGTTGAAGTGTTTATGTGCGCTAACCATATTAGGGCAAGCATAAACAAACGAAAACCACGAGGTAACCATTTAAAAAACTTGCGTGCAGTTTTAGTGTATTCATCCGTATAAGCAGGGGATGAAGAGGGTGCCGTGTTTGTGCTGTAAACTTGATTTGAAGGTATAGCCGGTTCAGATGTGGTTGGTTCAGATATAGTCGGTTTAGATATAGACTGTTCTGGCATAGTGATTCCGGGGATAATCGATTCCGATTTACTTATTTTGGACAGCGTTGAATCTGTTAGATTCGATGGGTTGAATTCCGATGGAAGGACAATATTTTTAAGCAGTTTCTCCAGCTGGTCAATAGCCTCATTTAATGAAATTTTTGAGATATCTAAAGTATACGGTGATGATAAATAGTATTCCAAATGCTTAGAAAGAGAGTCATCTTCAATCTTAAGTGTAACAATGGGCTTATCTTTTTCTTTGGCCTTTCCTACATCTCTTAACACCTGTTGAGAAGAATTCGAGGAAAATATGACAATTACAGCATGACACTTTTCAATAGCGCTTATCATAGCTTCAATAGGGCTTTGACCGAGTTGTATATCTTTGGCAGGGAGCCAGCATTTTACCCTTTTTGTTCGAGCATATGACCTATTGCTTCAGCAATTATTCTGTCATCAGGGGAATAAGAAACATAAATAAAACTCATTATTTCACCTCATATAAAATACTTACTAGTCACCATATTTTCTCATGGCTTACTTTTGTGGGTTGGATGTTGTACTACCCCCATAAATCAGATATCTAGGTCCAACCTATGGGGGCAGGGCAGTCTATTTTTTATTCAATGATATAATATTTTATCTTTTCTTCTTCACTTAATTCCCGATTTCCCAGCTGTTTTCTTGCCTCTTCTTTTAGGGCATTGGTATCATAATGGGGCATTAAGATGACTTCGGAGTTATGGGAGCTTAATATAGTTTTTGAATGGCTATCTATATCCAGAATTCTGTCTATCTGCGCAAGTTTTTTATAATTGCTGGCATTCCAGAATATGCTGTCTCCATATTCTCCAATGGTAATTAGAAGGTTTCCGGCTTCTCTGTAAATACAATGGCTCAAATTATTTCTATGGCCTGTAAGTTCTGCTTTCCATTGACCTGTTTTCACATCATAGACCTGAATCGTTTTGTCATCAAGACCTACAAGTAAATCCGAGCCATTATAGTTAAAAGCCATGGAAACTACGGAGAGATTAGGGGCTTCAATATGGCATATTTCTTTAAAAGTGCTCATGTCAAACAGGTATATGCCATTTTCACCTGCCAGAGCAAGAAGCGTGCTGTCCTTATTAAATGCTCCTTTTCTTAGAATTAAGTCACTAAAGGAATGAATGATTTCCCCGGTTTGTATATCGTATAAATAGGCATTTCCGTCCCAATCTATAACCAATAGATTATTACCATTGCCAGAAAAGAGGAAATCACTGATAAAACTATAATCACTGATGGTTAGAACTTCTTTGCACTGTAAAATATCCAATACTTTAATTCCATCTCCTGTCTGAAAAGCAGCAAATGTGCCATCAGCGTTATATCTATAATCGGTAAATTCACCAGCAGGGATACTTGTTAATTCTTTGAGGGTTGAAAGCTCCCAAAGTCTTAGATAACCGTCTTCAGATAAGGAAATGATTTTGGTATCCGTAGGGTCAAAGCAGGCATCCACAACCACTCCTTCAAGCCCTGTAAGTTTTGAAATTAAAATTTTTTGTTCTATGTCCCAAACATATATAGCAGATTCATCATAATCAAAGGTCAGGGCTTTTTTGCCATCATTACTGAACTTTCCTGATCTTATAGAAGTGCTGTGGCCTTCCAGTCTTGTTAAATTTGGTGCCTCTATCATTTTCCAAATATATGCCTTGTTAGCATTGGATGAAGCAGTAGCTATTAGGCCATTGCCCATATCCATGCTCCTGATAGGAGTATTTTGATAAAGTCTCCACCAGTCAATTTCCATTCCGTTTTGTAGAGAGTAAAATTGAATATTTCCATCGTAGGTTGCAGCCACTATAAAGTCTCCATCTTTAGTGACTATTACAGAATGAACGGCATCTCCATGGGTAAAGCTATATAACATCTCTTTGGTAGTAGCATTGATCACCCGAACGATTTCATCCTCTGTAAAAATAACGATGTTAGAGTCTTTAGGACTAAATATCGGATATTTTATAGAAGAGCTGTCAACATGGATGGTGGCAAGAGCACTTCCGTCATTTGCTGACCAAATTTGCAGGCTTCCTTTGCCTTTGCTAAGAGGATCACTTGTATCAAAATAATTAGAAACTGCAGCGATTTTATTTCCGTCATGACTAAATGCCAGGGAGTAAACATACTCGTAAGTACAGGAAAGGGAGTATAATTCCTTTTGGTTGATGGTATCAAATACTAAAGTTAAACCATTGTTTGTTCCTACGGCGATTTTTGATCCATCGTTATTAAATTGCAGGCTATAGACATATCCGTCGTCTAAATTGCTGATAGGAAGACTAAATAATTCTGTTCCGGTTTTAATATCTATTAAATGGAGCATATCAGAACTTAACGCTATTGTTTTCCCGTCAGGATTTAAGGCGATATGATTAAAATATCCTTCTAATTCCCAGAGCGTTGTTCCGGAGTTTATATCCCAGGCAGCAGCCCCTCGATCGGTTAAAGAGACGATGGCTGTACCGTCTTTTGTAAAGAAGGTGTTTCCTTCATCTATAAAAGTAGTATCATAGGGGAAGGAGTGAAGCAGTTCTCCGTTCTCCGTATTCCATAAATAGATATTTCCGTCGTTACATACTGTAAAGACCTTTGAACCATCATCGCTGATTTTGATATCTGTTATCCCTTTTCTGTGATTTAAGGCAATATCGCTTACGAAATAATAATCTGTTTTATATGCTGCTAATGCCTGGCTTAAGGCATATTCTGCTTCTTCAACATAAGGCCTTTCAGGATGCTCTAAATTAATGGGCAGTGCTTCTAAGGCAAGAAGCATAGCGGTTCTTCTGTCTCCTTCTTCTAAAAGCTGTTTAGATAAATCGGATAAATATAAGGACTGCCCCCTTAGAGTCTTATCAACCTGCAGCTTTAGTTTTAGAGCCTGCCATGCACTAAAAGAGCCAAAAGCAAGAAAGAATAGGGCAGCACTTACCGAAACCGTTACCACTCTTTTAATAAACCTTTCCCTATGCCGCTGCTTAAGGTCATCATAATGGCATCCCAATATGGGAGCTAAGAGTCTTAGTATTTCTGTTTTAAGTTTTTTAGACATTTCTTTTAAGTTTTTTCCTCTGATATCAGCAGCCAGAGGTTCAACTTCTATGAGTTCTTCTGTAATGGTTCCATCATCATTTATAGTTTGTTTTGGAATAAAACGAAGTTGTTCAGGAAAAGATTCGCTGGGTTCTCCTTCAATTAATAGTGCAAGTATTTTGCCATGACCGTGAAGCTTAGAAAAGGTTTCAATTTCTTTTAATACCCATTGAGACTGGGGGGTACGGGGAGAGCAGATGACGATAAGATATTCGGCATTAATCAGTGCTACTTCAATACTGCTCGCAAGATTACTGGAGGTTGGCAGTTCATCCCTGTCTCTAAAAATGCGATTGATTTTTCTTTTACCTATTTTTTTAGCAATTGAAGAAGGAACTCTAAAGGTTTCCAGCATCTTATGAAGTTTTTCTGCTATGGTTTTATCTGGTTCTGTATGACGATAACTAATAAATGCTTCATATTTTTTCATGAGTATTGCCTCCATAGGATTATTTACTAAAACCCTAGATCATATTGATCTAGGGTTTAATGCATATGATTTTATTGGATTTCGCCCACATATGTGAAATCATAATTTTCATCGTTAAATCTAAAATAGTACTTATGCGATTTAGTAGTAGCCGGAGCAAAATCGATATATTCTACTATATCTGCATCAATAACGATTCCGTCCAAATTTCCTTGCTGATTCAGAGCCAGCTCAGATAATTTTACATTTTCAACTTCATAAGTGGTGTGAGGATTATCCATATTATCATTTGAAGTTTTTAGCTTGCTGGCTAAATTTATATAATATTCTAAGTCTTCCTTTACGTATGTCTTATGAAAGTCATCTTCTTTTGATTTAGGGTCCTTATAGTATTCTTCATAGTCCCCTGTTATTCCAATAAAATCTATAATATTGGATAAAGCATATTCGGCATCATGAATGACATAATCTGGATCGTATGAATCACCGAATGTCTTAGTGAACAGCTCGTCAAATCTACTTATATCTGTTGTATAGGTTAAATTTTCCCCAATAGGCTGATCTGAACGTACAAAGCGATATTTACCGTGCGAAGCATTAGTGTTTTTAGTTGCATTTTCCTTTGATGTAGAAGTTGAAACAGAAGCCAGTAAAGCATTTTGATAGGCCTTTTCTGCTACGGATACAGCATTTGGAAGTTCAGCAAAAGTATAGATATCTAATTCATTAAAGTCTATTCCTTTAAGTTGATTTTGTACCGATATTAAATGTTCTGCAGAAACTGCAAAGTTCAAATCTGCTTCACCTATACCGGAAGTGGTTACGCCAATTACTTTTCCTTTTTCATTAAATAATGCACCACCGGAGTTACCATGGGTAATGGGTATTGAGATTTGAATGAGATAAGTACCTACCTTTTCCCAGGTATTTGATATTATACCGGTAGAAACAGTATTAAAAAGTCCTAAAGGAGAGCCAATGGCTACTGCAACTTCACCTTTTTCAACTTCATTGATTCCACCAAGATTTACCGGCTCAATTCCAACTTGTTCTTTTAGTTTTAGAACAGCCAGGTCAAGCATTGCATCGGCACATACTATTCCATCTACATCTAGTATGGTTTCGTCTGAAAGGTGGACAGCGGCTTTTGTTCCACCTTCGATGACATGATAGTTTGTTACAATAAAACCATCTGCAATGAAAAATCCGCTGCCTTGAGAGACGCCTTCAGGGACTTCAACCATTACTGCCACTACTTTAGGATCATTTTGCTGTACGATTTCTTTTACAGATTTTAATGACTCTTCTGCAGTGCCGGAAGGAACAAATGATTGCAGGGTATCTTCAGTAGCAATATTATCATTCCCTTTGAACTCCTGATAAGCTACTTCGATTGCTCCGTTTCTTTTATCAAGATCTTCTTTAGATATTCCTTCCATAGCAAGGTATTTTAATTCACCATCTTTTGTTTCTATGATAATTGCATTATTGTACAAGGTGACTTCTCCCTGTCTATGTTTAACCCCTTCTTCTGTTTCTATTTCATAGTCTGCATAGCATACAAAGTCCAATTTTACAAGATATTCTATACCATGGGGTTTTTCGTTTTTACCCATGACGGCGACATCTTCAAAGCTGCGCACTTCTAATCCCATCATGGCAAACAAAACATCTTCCTGTATTGGAAATAAAGTATATTCCGGGCCTTGATAAGCATACTTATCATAAAACTCAGCGGAACTGTCTAGTCGATCAAGTTCCATTACAGCAGTTTTAGCGAATTCTACAATATCTTCTTCTGTAAATCTGCTGGAGTTTGACGTATCCTCTTTGAAATAACTAAAGTGAATTCCATTCTTGTCTACAATATCCGTTATATTTGTTGAAGATGACTCAGTATAATTGACTCCGGTGGTACCTTCAGAGTCGGTATTTTCTACTGGAGTATTTATAATTCCTAACAATGCTACTCCTACCATGAATAAACCGATAATGATTCCAACCCCAAAGAAAATGCCTATCGTTTTTAGAACTTTGGTTGCAGATTTATTTTCTCCATGGCTAGAAGCAGGATATGAAGATGTTGTCACAGGGGTATTAGGAATCTGATTTGAAGGTAGAGCCGGTTGAGGCGCATTCTGTTCTTGTATGGTCTGTGCTGATACAGTCTGCTCAAGGATAGTGGATTCTGGTGCAGCCACTTCTGATACAGCTGGTTCTGAAACCGTCGGCTGCGGTTCAGTTTGTTCCGATGCAGTCAGTTCTGATACAGTCTGCTCCGGTATAGCACGTTCGGGGATAGCTGACTCAGGCTCACTAGTTTCAGGAATAGTGGAATCCGTATTAGATTCGCTATATTCAGACGGTGGCATAATATTTTTAAGTATTTCTGCAAGCTGATCAATAGTCTCATTTATTGTATTTTTTGTAGCATCTAAAGTAAAAGGAGTTGATAAATAGTATTCTAAATGTTTAGAAGGTGGGATATCCTGAATTTTAAGTGTAACAATGATTTTGTCTTTTTCTACTGCCTTTCCTACCTCTCTTAAAACTTGTTGAGAAGAGTTGGAATTAGAGGAAAAGATGACGATTACGGCATTACACTTTTCAATAGCGTTAATTACAGCTTCACCATAGCTTTGACCTAGTTGTACATCTCTAGCAGGAATCCAGCATTTTAAGCCTTTTTCCTCTAATCCATTACATATTGCTTCAGCAACCGCTTTGTCATTAGAGGAATAGGAAAGATAAATATAACTCATTGCTTCACCTCATACCAAAATATTTTTTATCCACCATATTTGATCATGTCTTACTCTAGTGGATTTTAACTTAAAAAAAGACTCTTTTTAACATTAATAGTATATATTAAAGAGAAAATATTGACAATACTGAATTCATTTTTTCCTCTCATCTAGGGGATTCTCCAAAGGGCATTTTTTATATGTATATTTAACTGGTTTTAGGACAAAATTTTCAATATACAAAGGAAAGGAGAGCCAATATATGAGTGAAATAACATTAGAAAAACCCGAAGGCAGAATAAGCTACCATGATTCCGTAGAGGAAATGGTAAAACGCATTCGGGAAGACGGTATGTCCAATGTATTCGATAGATGGGATTTACAAGAAAAGATACGCTGCAAATTCTGCCTGGAGGGCTTAAGCTGTCAGCTTTGTTCCCAAGGCCCTTGCAGAATAAGTGAAAAAGGCGGACAGGATAAAGGTGTCTGCGGTATCGGCCCGGATGCCATGGCAATGAGAAACCTGCTTCTTAGAAATATTATGGGTGCGGGGACTTACAGCCACCATGCCTATGAAGCCTTTAGAACTCTAAGAGCCACAGGAGAAGGAAAAACGCCTTTCAAAATTAAAGATGTGGATAAACTTAAGTGGATGTGTGAAAAAGTTGGGATTGGCGTAAGTCAGGATGTGAATAAAATGGCCATTGAACTGGCGAATTTCCTGGAGCATCAATTGCGAATCGGAACCGACGAACCGAATATTATGGTTGAAGTCTTTGCGCCGAAAAAAAGAAAGCAGCTCTGGCGAGATCTGCATATTTATCCTGCAGGGGTAACCCATGAAGAACAAATATGTGTAGCAAGTTGCCTTACCAATGTAGATGGTGACCATGTTTCCTTAGCAAAGAAAGCCTTAAGACTAGGCCTGGCGACGATTTATAATGCCCAAATAGGCCTGGAAATGACTCAGGATATATTGTTTGGAACTCCAAAACCCCACGAAGTTACAGTGGACTTAGGTATTATGGACCCCGATTATATCAACATTGTATTTAACGGGCATCAGCCTTGGGCAGGGGTTGCAACCATACAAAAAGTAAGGGATCCGAAAGTTCAGGAAAGAGCAAAGGCAGCAGGGGCTAAGGGACTTAGAATAGTAGGTTCCATTGAAACAGGACAAGAACTCCTTCAAAGATTTGAAGTGGATGATGTATTTGTAGGGCTTATGGGGAACTGGCTAGCCATCGAACCTCTCTTGGCTACGGGAACCGTAGATGTCATGGCGATGGAAGAAAACTGTTCTCCACCGGCTATTGACATGTATGCTGAAAAATATCAGGTCACCCTGGTGAGTGTAAGTACGATTGTCTCTATGCCAGGACTGGAGCATGCAATTCCTTATCATCCTGATAAAGTAGATGAAATGGCAGATACCTTAATTGATTTGGCAATCGAAAACTTTAAAAAGAGAAAAGGTAAGGTAGAGCCTAAGGTTCCAAAGATTACTACAAAGGCGATTGCCGGATTTTCCACAGAAGCGGTACTTGAGGCCCTTGGAAATAAATTAGATCCGTTGGTGGATGTTATTAAAGCAGGAAAAATCAAAGGCGTTGTTGCCCTTGCTAACTGTTCTACATTGCGAAACGGTCCTCAGGATTGGAATACTGTTAATTTAACAAAGCAACTCATTAAAAAAGATATCCTGGTTGTCAGCGGTGGCTGTGGAAACCACGCCTTAGAAGTGGCAGGATTATGTAATCTGGATGCTGTAAATCTGGCAGGAGAAGGCTTAAAAGAAATTTGCAATGCCTTAAAGATTCCACCGGTACTGAGCTTTGGTACCTGTACCGATACAGGAAGAATTTCCATGCTGGTGACTGCTTTAGCGGATCACTTGGATGTGGATGTATCGGATCTTCCGATTGCCGTAACAGCGCCGGAATGGATGGAACAAAAAGCAACCATTGACGGAGTATTTGCCATAGCTTATGGGGCATATACCCATCTGTCTCCTACACCGTTTATTACCGGGGCACCTGCATTGGTTAAATTATTAACTGAAGATGTAGAAGGATTAACTGGCGGAAAAGTAGCATTAGGAGACAATCCGGTAGAAGTAGCCAATAACATAGAAGCACATATTATTTCAAAACGAAAGAAATTGGGGCTTAATTAATACAGAATGACGAGGAGATAGTTTTGACTATTCCCTCGTCATTTTTTGTTATATAATAAATGCAAGTACTATTTTTAGGGGGGAGATACAATGGAAAATCAGTGGCTTAAAGTCAGTACGAAAGCAGAAGGAGCAGAGCTGACAAGTATTCTGCTAAAAGAAGATAACACCGAATATTTATGGCAGGGAGATCCTAAAATATGGGGAAGACATGCGCCCATTTTGTTCCCCATTGTAGGAAGGCTTAAAGAAAATAGATGCACCATTGATGGAAAAGAATATCATATGACCCAGCATGGATTTGCGAGAGACATGACTTTTGATATTCTGGAAGAATCCGAGGAGCATATTCTATATCAGCTGACAAGCAATGAAGATACCCTTAAATATTATACCTATCGGTTTCAATTAAGGGTGGAGTACATATTAAAAGAAAAAAGTATCATAGTAAAGTATTCCGTGAAAAATATCGATGATCAAAAAATATATTTTTCAATTGGTGCCCATCCTGGATTTAATTGCCCTCTCTTAGAAGGGGAAAGCATGGAAGACTATGTCTTGGAATTTGAAAAAGAAGAAGTTTTAGATAAAATGTGCTTGGATAATGGGCTCATTTTAGAAGAAAAACAACCCTTCTTAAATCATGAAAAAACAATTTCACTCACAAAGGATTTATTTATTAATGATGCCCTTATTGTAGAAGATACAGCATCTAAGTCCATCACTTTAAAAAGCACGAAGTCCAATAAATCAGTATGTGTTACCTTTGATGAGTTTAGATATTTAGGCATTTGGTCAAAGCCTGAGGGAGCACCGTTTGTATGTATTGAACCTTGGCTTGGCATTGCAGACTATAAAGATAAAACAGTAGATTTTAAGGACAAAGCAGGAATTCTATCCCTTGATCCTGAAGAAGAATCCCAATGTTCCTATATCATTAGCATTGAGTAATATAAAAACTCCTTTTTGGCATAATCTGAAAACCAAAAAGGAGTTTTTCTTATGGATATGATTATTAATTTTTATAAGTATCTATAAGCTGTTGAAGAGCATTCAATTTGTTTGCCATATGGTCGCTTAATTGTTTTAGCTCTCCAATAGATTGCACTTGAATATGATTGTTTTGTTTTAATTCACCATAGATATCGTCCCCTTGATGGGAAGTAGCCGCAGCCGCAGCAGCATCAACCGTATCTGAAATGTATTTCATATTTTTTAAGATCAAATCAATGGTTTTATTGATAGTGCTGGATTGAGAAAGAATCGTGTCAACAAATTGGCTGATGCTTTCAAAAGCATCTCCTGCCTTATTAACTGCTGTAACTGTTTCAGTAACTTCAGCAGCACTGCTGGACATAATTTCGGAGATTTCTGTTGTTTGTTTTTGTAATCCGGAAATTAAGTTGGTGATGTCTTCTGCTGATTTTGAAGATTGTTCCGCTAATTTACGTACTTCTTCTGCAACAACGGCAAAACCTTTACCATGTTCCCCTGCTCTTGCTGCTTCGATGGAAGCATTTAAAGCAAGAAGATTGGTTTGGCTGGAGATACTGGTAATGATCTGAGAAATATTACCGATTTCGCTGGAACTTTTGTTTAAGGAAGAAATCGTATGATTGGTTCTTTCAATTGTATTTTTCAGTTTGTTAATTTTATTAATAGATTCTTCAACATATACTTGGCCGTCTTTTGCAATTTTAACCGCATTGCCTGCGATCTCGTTCATAGATTCAATACTATCTGAAATATGTTTTGTTTCAGTGGCAAGAGAATCATACTGATTTGTAATATCTGCTAATTGAGAGACATTATTCATATAAGAAGGTGCTTGCTGATTTAAAAGGGATGAAATAGACTCTGAAGCATCGGATGCCGCAGATATAATATCTTTTAATTCGTCCACACTGGTTTTTACAGGATTTAAAGCGTCGTCAAATTGGCGAATTAATTCTTTTTGTAGATTTTCATTTTGTTGAGTTGCTTTTTCTTCTTGTTTCTTTCTAAAGATTCCCATAGTAAACCCTCCTGTAATATAGTTTCAGATTATCATAGACCTATTATGATCATAATAATAAATTAGTCCGTTTAAAAAATCTATGACGATTGATCTGCTAACCTTTATTATAAATCATATAATATAGAAAGAAAAGGAGAAATTTTTTGTTATTTGTAATAATTTAGAAGAAATAATGGAAAACAGAATTATCTCTTGGTATGAAGTAGAATAAAGGGTATAATATAAAATGACATAACTTAACTTAGGAGAGATGAAAAATGAATAAAAGCTTTAAACACAGTTTAGCCTTCTTATTGGCCCTAAGTATCCTGTTTGGACTAACAGCCTGTGCAAAAAATGATAAGGTAATTCAAGAAGAACAAAAAATCAATGAAAGGGTTGAGATTCCGGATAAGAATGAGACGGAAGAACCGAAAGAAGAAAATGAGGAAGATAATGAAGCAAAAGAAGAAAGTGTTGAGATAGATTACCAAAAAGTAAGACCCAATGAATTAGGACATATCATGATTATTATGTACCATGGGATTGTAGAAAGCAATCCACCGAGCCCCTATCAAAGAACTGTAGAAGGACTTAAAGAAGATTTAAAATATCTCTATGAAAATGGCTACAGACCTATATCCATGAGGGACTACATAGACAATAATATTTCTGTAGAAGCAGGATGTACTCCGGTTATACTGACATTTGACGATGGCATCAGTTCAAGTTTTTCATTAATCGAAGAAAATGGAGAACTCAAACCGACCCCTGATAGCGCTGTAGACATTATGAATAGATTTTATGAAGAACATCCTGACTTTGGAAGACATGCGGTGTTTTATATCAATGGAGATAATGATCCCTTTGCTGGAGCAGGAACGTTTAAAGAAAGGGTAGAGTATCTAATCAATAATGGATACGAAGTATCCAATCATACCTATTCCCATGCCCATTTATCAAAACTGGGTGCAGAGGAAATACAGGAACAAATTGGCAAAGTAGATCAGATGATTAAAGAAGCATTGCCCGGATATATATTAGATTCCTTCTCCTATCCTTTTGGAGAAAGACCTAAGGAGGAATTAAGGCATCTAATCGAAAAAGGAAGCTATAACAGCAAAGAATACAGCTACAAAATAGGGCTTAGGGAAGGCCCCAGCGGACCTTTTGTTCCCATTAATCATATTAAATTTGATTCCTTGAATGTTCCAAGAGTCAGAGGTTCCAGGGGAGAAGAAGGAGATTTAGGCTGGTATTTGGAGTATTATGAAAAGCATCCGGAGTATAGATATATTTCCGATGGAAACCCTAATCGTATTGCGATACCTAAAAGTGAGGAAGAAAATGTTAATAAGGATAATTTAGGAGATAAGGAATTATATGTGTATACAATAGAAGACTAAAAGAAGCTGGAAACAGCTTCTTTTGTATAAAAGTAATTTTGGAGGAATAACTGTGAGCATTAGATATATATTAGGCCGTTCCGGTACGGGAAAGACCCGTTTTATCTATAATGATATCAAACAAAAAATTAGGGAACAAAGCGGCAAGCCCTTGATACTAATCGTGCCCGAGCAATTTAATTTTCAGGCCCATAAGGATTTAATTAAAGTATTAGATGAAAAAGGAATGATGGGTGTTGAGATTCTGAGTTTCCAGCGATTAGCCCATAGGGTTTTTGAAGAAGTCGGAGGACCTAGCGAGAAGCTGTTAGGGGATTTAGGAAGAAACATGGTCCTTAGAAAAGTGATTGACGGAATGGAAGACGAACTTCAGATTCTTAATAAATCCGTCAAACAGCCAGGCTTCATGCAGACCCTGGGAAATATTATTTCCGAGTTTCAGCAGTATGATATTGTTCCAGAGACTTTAGTAGAAAAAAGAGATATTGTAAGAAGCACCATCCTTAAAGCTAAACTGAATGATTTGTGTTTGGTATTTCAGGGGTTTAAAGACTACATGACAAAAAAATACATCACCTCCGAGGAAATCCTGGATATCTTGGCAAATAAAATTGAGGAGTGCCGCTTCCTGGAAGGAGCGCATATATGGATTGATGGATTTTATGGTTTTACTCCCCAGCAGTATAGAATTATCTACCAGCTTCTTAAAAAGGCAGAAATCGTACATATTGCTCT
>JAAYPH010000121.1 GCA_012519955.1 Candidatus Epulonipiscium sp. | reverse complement strand
CAAAGAGCCAAATCAAAAGAAGGTAAGATTCAAGTAGAACTGGCTCAGCTTAGATATCAGCTTTCAAGACTTGCAGGCTCAGGGGCTGCTTTATCCAGATTAGGTGGAGGTATAGGAACAAGAGGTCCTGGGGAAAAGAAATTAGAAACAGACAGAAGATATATTAGAGGCCGTATCAGCCAATTAAAGGCTGAATTAGAGGAGATAGAAACCCATCGGGAATTGATTCGTACCAGAAGAAAAAAAGTAGGGACTCCTCTCATTGCTATTGTAGGGTATACCAATGCAGGGAAGTCCACCCTGCTTAACACCCTTTCCAAGGCAGACGTATTGGCTGAGGACAAATTATTTGCTACCCTTGACCCAACTACAAGAAGCATTATACTTCCCGGCGGATCAGAAGTGTTGATTACCGATACGGTAGGATTTATAAGAAAGCTGCCCCATCATTTAATCAAGGCCTTTAGATCCACCTTGGAAGAAGCCCAGTACGCCGATATTCTTCTTCATGTGATAGACGGCACCAGTCCAAGCATTGAGTCACATATGAAGACCGTTTATGAAACTTTAGAAAAATTAAATGCTCTAGGGAAACCGATCATCACTTTGTATAACAAAATGGATGTTGGTGTTTCCAACCATCTTCCTACAGATCCAAAGGCAGAAAAGACCTTTAAGGTCTCTGCCAAAACGTCGGAAGGCTTAAATGAAGTTTTATTAGAAATAGAAAATATCTTAAAAGCGGGCAGAAAAGTGCTAAAAGCCTTAATTCCTTACTCTGATACGGGGATGCTTCAATTGATACGAGGTCAGGGAGAAAAGACTCTGGAGGACTATAGAGAAGATGGCATTTATATAGAAGCCAATGTGAATGAAGAAGTTTATCGTAAGCTGGAGAAATATATAGTTAAATAGTAGATTTTCTCTTAAATGCAAAAAAAAATATCGCAAATAATCAAACTGTTTAACGGTATTCGACAGAGATTATAAAATATTAAAATTCATTATGTCGAAATCCTGAATATACACTTGAATATTGCGAAATATTATTGTGGTTTTTTTCTTCTGTTTTGCTATAATACCCTTGAAAGTAATGGTACTTTAAGCCAAAGATAATTACGGGGGGTTATTGTAATGCTTGCAAAATTCTTAGAAGGAACCAGAAATTGCTGTACACCAAACGGAGGAACGATTCAACTGGAATATTTTCTACTGGAGAAAGAAAGCAAAAACAGTTTGTCTAAAACCTACGGAATCGAAATTGTAAAAAAATGTATGCATTTTGGAGAAACAATTTATACCGAAACGGATCAGATAGATTCTCTTACCCATGAAAAAGAAAGTGCGCAGGAAATTATTAATAAACTCATTGCCAATACCGTTACACCAATTTCGATGCTTAATATAATAGATGATTTGATGGATGAAACACCTTGGGCATAATAACAAGGTGTTTTTAAATTTCTTTTTATTGAGTTATGTTAACCAAAGGCAAATTTATTAAACTAAATATTAATATTATATGATATAATAATTACCATATCGAGTTTTATTTTAGAGGAGAAGAACTATGCTAAAAAGATTTAAAACTGTACTACAGCCTGCCGAGGCAGAAATCATAGAAAAAAAGTCGAGATTTATAGCCACGGTACGACCGGTTAAGAATGAAGAAGAAGCCCAGGCTTTTATAGAAGAAATGAGAAAAAAGTACTGGGATGCAACCCATAATGTATTTGCTTATCAAATTGGGGAAAGAGACCAAATACAGAGATTTAGCGACGACGGCGAACCCAGCGGAACGGCAGGATTGCCTGTTTTAAATGTATTGAAAGGAGATGAGCTTAAAAATACTGCCATTGTCGTAACAAGATATTTTGGCGGAACCCTTCTTGGAACAGGGGGGCTGGTGCGAGCCTATGGAAGAAGTGCCAGGGAAGGGGTTTTGGCAGCCAAAATCGTTGAAAAGGTACTGTATTCTGTTTTTCATGTAGTGACCGATTATTCTCGACTGGGGAAAATACAGTATGAAATTCTTCAAATGGGGAATGTTATTCACGATACGATCTATACGGACGAAATCACTTTTGTTACTTTGGTGGAAGAAGGCAATGAAGAAAAATTTATTAGTAAAATTACTGAGATTAGTGGTGCTCAAGCACAGATTCAGCAAATAAAACATGTGTATGGCGCATGGATAGATGACCAACTAACCATTGAAGAAATTAATGAGGAGGAATAGTTATGACACCTGAACAATTAATGGAGAAGAAAATTTGGGCAGTGGTGGGTGCAACCATTGATCAAGAAAAGTATGGATATAAGATTTATAAAGCATTAAAAGACGCAGGGTATACGGTTTATCCTGTTAGTCCTAAGTATGATGAGATCGACGGGGATAAAGCCTACAAAAGTTTAGGGGATTTGCCCCAAAAGCCTGAAGTGGTGGATTTTGTGGTTAATCCAAAGGTAGGATTAGGCGTAGTAAAGGAATGTGCTGAACTAGGAATTAAAAATATTTGGCTTCAGCCGGGGACAGTAAGCGATGAACTTCTTACACTGGCTGAAGAAAAAGGTATTAATGCCGTTCAGGCTTGTGTATTGGTTGCCCTGCGCACCATGGGAAAATAAAAAATTAAGAATATATGGAAAAAGTATTGACAAATCAGAAAAATATATAGTAAAATAAACCAAAACCATAAATTCCGATAAAGATTATAGGGATTAAAGGAGGAAGCGAAATGAGTAAAGTGTATAATTCCGTTACTGAATTAATCGGCAATACCCCTATTGTTAAATTAAATAAGTTAGTAGATACAGACAGTGCAGACGTTTATGTAAAGTTGGAATGGTATAACCCTGGAAGCAGTGTAAAAGACAGAATTGCCCTCAATATGATAGAAGCTGCAGAAAAAGCAGGAAAAATAAAGCCAGGTGACACTATTGTAGAACCTACCAGTGGAAATACAGGAATAGGTTTAGCGATGATTGGAGCAGCTAAAGGTTATCGAGTTATATTAACCATGCCCGATACCATGAGTTTAGAAAGAAGAAAACTCTTAAAAGCATTTGGTGCAGAACTTCATTTAACGCCTGGTGCAGAAGGAATGACAGGTGCGATCAATAAAGCTAAGGAATTGGTGGAACAAGAAGGTTACTTCATGCCACAGCAATTTGAAAACCCAGCGAACCCTGAAATTCATCGTAAAACAACCGGAAAAGAAATTTTAGAAGCTATGGGTACAGATATTGATGCATTTGTATCTGCCATAGGAACTGGCGGAACCATTACAGGCTGCGGTCAAGTCTTAAAAGAAGCCATTCCGAATATAGAAATTGTAGCAGTTGAACCTGCTAAATCTGCTGTATTATCAGGAGAAAAGAAAGGCCCTCACGTGATCCAGGGAATCGGTGCTGGATTTATCCCAGACGTATTGGATACGAAAGTCTATGATTCCATTGAAAAGATTGCAGACGAAGAAGCGTTAGAGACTGCAAGAAGAATGGCAAAAGAAGAAGGTATTCTTGTAGGAATTTCTTCCGGTGCTGCTATTGCCGCTGCCCTAAAAGTTGCTAAAAGACTTGGCAAGGGCAAAAAAGTTGTAACCATTTCCCCAAGTTACGGAGAAAGATATTTAAGTACAGTATTATTTAATCAAGACTAATCTAAACATACAATATCCCCTTGAATTTTATTTCAAGGGGATATTTGCTATTTAAAAAGCTTATGACTTATGTATTGTAGACCTTCTGCTCATTATGATACGATGAACACTGTTAGGCATACTAGAATAGGCATAAATACATCATATCTTTTTATGAGGCATTTATGTTTTATATACTTTTACAAAATACACAAGATGGAGAGGAATTACTATGATTAAAGCCATTTTCTTTGACTTAGATAATACCTTATGGGATCATGACAAAGCACAGGAAAAATCAATAGAAAGTGTTTACGGATATTTAAAAAAGCTTCATCCCATTCCAGATGATAAGGATACTTTTGCAAAGATTTATACTCATTGCAATGACAAAGTATGGGATGCCTATAAAAAAGGGCTGCTAAAGCATGAAGAAGTACGCATCAATCGTTTTATTGATTTACTGGAGCACTATGATATTAGAGATCGAGAATTAGCGATCACATTAAATGAATTATACATATCCATTTATCCCACATGGACTTTTTTAGTAGAGGGAGCAAAAGAGCTATTGGAAGAATTAATAGAAAAGTATACTCTTGGGATTATTACAAACGGTTTTCCCGAAACTCAAGCAATCAAATTAGAGCGATCGGACTTAAAGAAATACTTTAAGTGGGTTATATATTCTGGGGAAGTGGGAAAGGCTAAACCCCATCCCGAGATTTTTGATTTTTCCATGAAAAAAGCTCATATCTTACATGAAGAGGCTTTATTTATCGGAGATGATTTTGAGGCAGATATCATAGGTGCAAAGATTGTAGGACTAAAAACCATATGGTTTAATCCTAAAGGGAAAGTTGAACCAAGACAAGACCAGTATGCTGATTATATCGTTTCAAGTTTGAAACAAATAAGCGATATTGTCAAATTTCAAGAATCATGCTAAAATGTTTGAGATACAAGAATGTTAGGAGGAAATTGAATGTCAGGGCATTCTAAGTTTGCCAATATAAAACACAAAAAAGAAAAGGCTGATGCCAAGAAGGGAAAAATATTTACTAAACTTGGCAGAGAAATAGCAGTTGCCGTTAAAGAAGGCGGTTCAGATCCTGCAAACAATGCGAAATTAAGAGACGTTATTGCAAAAGCAAAATCAAACAATATGCCTAATGATACCATAGAAAGAAGCATCAAAAAAGCGGCAGGAGATGTATCTGGAGTTAGTTATGAGTCTATTACTTATGAAGGCTACGGTCCTAGCGGAGTAGCTGTTATAGTAGAAGTATTAACAGATAATAAAAATCGTACAGCAGCCAATGTTCGCCATGCTTTCACAAAAGGTGGAGGAAACATGGGAACCACTGGATGCGTATCCTTTATGTTTGATAAAAAAGGACAAATCATCATTGAAAGAAGCGACGACATCGACGAAGATGAGCTTATGATGCTTGCCCTGGATGCCGGAGCAGAAGATTTTAATGCAGAAGAAGAAGGATACGAAGTCTTAACAGCCCCTGAGGATTTTTCTGCTGTGAGAGAAGCCATTGAAAAAGCAGGAGTTAAGATGGCATCAGCAGAAATCGCAATGATTCCACAGACAACGACAACCTTAACAAATGAGCAAGACATAAAGAAAATGAGAACATTATTAGATATTCTTGAAGACGATGACGATGTTCAGGAAGTGTATCATAACTGGGATGAACCAGAGGAAGAGTAAACAGTTTTCTTAATATGATACAAAAGGATTTAGCCTTCTACTGGAAATATTTAAGCTATTTCTATAGAAGGCTTTTTATTTGAAGTCTCAGCAAACTAAAGTATATTTTGTAAAGGAGTAAAAAAGATGAAATCATTACTAAAGAAAAACTTATTCATCTTTTTATTTGCTATGATACTCTTTGCTGGATGCGGAGCAAAAGAAGAAGTATTAAAGGAAGAACAGGCAGAAGTAATCCAGGAAGAAAATATTGAGAAGATAAACGAAGAAATAAGTCAAGCTGAAGAAGCTTTCCCGAAGAAAAAAGAAGAAATCATAGAACTTGAGGAATTAGAAGAACCTAAAGAAGTGGTGATCTCCTTTATGGGAGATGTTATGATGGATAGTTTTATTGGAGATTACATAAGAAATTATGGAGTAGATTATCCTTGGACAGATGTATCTTCCATTACCAGAGAATCGGACTTGGCTGTTATTAATTTAGAGACCAGTGTAAGTACAAGAGGCTCAACTAAAAAACCTGAAGGATATGGCTTCAGGTCTCACCCGGATACCCTTCAAGGTTTAGTTAACGGCGGAATAGATTTGGTTTCTCTGGCCAATAATCATTCACTAGATTTTGGAGAAGAAGCCTTTTACGATACATTAGAATCCTTAAACCACTATGGGATTGAATATGTAGGCGGAGGAAAAGATAAAAACGAAGCAGAAGGATTGAAAATAATAGAAAAGAACGGAATTAAAATGGGATTTTTAGCTTACACCGCCATCATTCCCTGGAGCAGTTGGGAAGCAGGGGAAGATAAGCCGGGTGCGGCAGTATTAAAGCCTGAATATGAGAAAATCATATTAGAAAATATAAGCAAAGCATCAAAAGAATGTGATATATTAACCGTTTTGCCCCATTGGGGAGTGGAGTATGCGACGACCCCTTCAGAAAAACTAAGGGAACTGGCTCATGCAATGATTGATGCAGGGGCGGATATAATCGTCGGGCACCATCCCCATGTCCTTCAGGGGATAGAATTTTATAAAGATAAACCGATCCTATATAGCATCGGGAATTTTGTTTTCTTAAAGAACGATGATTTATGCGGTAGAACGGGAATATTTAAATTGACTTTAGACATAGACGGTTTTAAAAGTGGAGAATTCCATCCTGTAAATATCCAATACTGCAAAGCCAATTTACTTAATCCCAATGATGGAAGGGGTAAAGAAATCCTAGATATGCTTAGAGAATTATCATCCCCTTGGGGAACAATAATAAATGAAAACGGAATAATTATAAAACCATAAGACAATCTAATTCAGCGGAGGGACCCTATGCCTAAGAAAAACGAAGTATATGAAACAATGATAGAAGATGTAATATTTCCAAACAAAGGAATAGCCTATATAGATGGTAAAAAGGTAATTATAAAAAACGCTATAAAAGGACAAAAAGTAAAAGTACGCATTACCAAGAAGAGAAGAGACAAAATAGAAGCATCGATTGTAGAAGTCCTGGAAAGAGCTCCTATAGAAAAAGAAGCAGCTTGTCCTCATTTTGGAATATGCGGAGGATGCACCTATCAAACTTTGCCTTACGATGAACAGCTTAAACTCAAACAAAATCAAGTAAAAAGATTACTCGATAACGCAGGAATAGAAGGCTATGAATTTCTTGATATCGTACCCAGTCCATCAGAATATTCCTATCGTAATAAAATGGAATTCTCCTTTGGAGACGTAGAAAAAGACGGGGATCTGGCTTTAGGTATGCATAAAAAGGGCAGTTTTTATGAAATGGTTACTGTAGAAGGCTGCCAAATCGTAGATGAAGACTTTACAAAAATTATGATGACAGTACTTGAATACTTTAAGGAGAGAAAAATTCCCTTCTATCATAATAGAAGACACGAGGGTTATCTTCGTCATTTAGTAGTTCGAAAAAGCTCAAAGCTGGGCGAGATTTTAGTCAACTTAGTCACCAGTTCACAGATGGATATGGATTTATCAGGTTTAGTTAAAGAAATACTTGAACTTAAACTTGAAGGCGAAGTTAAAGGAATACTTCATACCATTAATGACAGCTTGGCAGATGTTGTCCAAAGTGACGAAACCCGTATTCTTTTCGGACAGGATTACTTTATGGAAGAACTCCTGGGACT
>JAAYPH010000120.1 GCA_012519955.1 Candidatus Epulonipiscium sp. | reverse complement strand
ACATCGAAATACATAAAATAAGGGTTTATAACTGTAATCGCATTTGACAAAAAAACTGCTCGAACATCTCTACACCTTGCAACTGTTTCATAAAGTTCCAAGAAGCATTCAGCTTCATTTGGCAGATATCGTATCGCCCCTTTATCGATTACAAACTCATCATAAATTATTTTATTAACATCTGGATAGCTATTTGATTTTTCCGTTAAGGCGGTAGATAACGGGATAAAGTATCCCATTATCTTTTTATCGCAATATGCAATATTACCTTTAACGTGTAAATTATTTTTTGGAAATTCATGGTGTATATCTGCAAAAAACATTGATATTTTTTTAAGCTCGCTCTTGTATCTTCTCACCCACACGAACTGATTACCATTTTTAAGAAAATCATTTATACACCACTTTTTACATCCATATGTTTTACCCGCGCCGCGGTTACCAACAACAAAATTAAACAGTTTGTTATGCCTTAATATTCCCATGTCATAATAAGCCATTTCACATCAACTCACTTATATTGTAAAAAGTTTTAAGCATACCCCTTGCCATTTTTGAACTTCTATCTGCTACTTCACGCCCTGTAAACATCATATTAAATTTTATGTTATCGTCAAGTCCTGCTTTACCTGTACCCCCTCTATTTGATATTAAGCTTGCTAATACTCTTGATGTTTTTGTTGCTCCTGTATTACTATTAGATATAATGACTTCGACATTTGATGATGTAAAGTAATCAGTATCATTAATTTTTCTTATTCCTCCTACCAAATTAATTCTCATGAATATAAAATCTTCCTCAAAACTGTTTATATTTATTTCACCTAAATTCATTTCAGCATCCATTATTTTGCACTGGAAATGTATTTTATCTATCTCTTGTACTGACATCGCATAAGTTGCATCATACTCAAAACAACTAATATCACCAATTGCACTTGGCGGGCAGGGTAAACTCCAAATATTTTTATACGTGTTTAAATCGTCATTAGTTAGAGTATTCAGCTTTGTTGTATATACTGTGCTACTATCATTTCCAACACTTCCACCACTTCCACCACTTCCACCACTTCCAACAGGTTTGTTGTAAATCGCACGAACGTTGAACGGGTAAACATCAACAGCGTAATCATAAGAACGTATTTCCATGAAAATTTTGGTTATCTTGTTTCCATTACGCTTGGAAACTTCTTTGTATTCCCCATGAAGTGTGTCGCGGTTTTCGTCAGTTAGACAACTTAAATAACCTATCATATAAGATTTAGGAGCGCCAAAAATGTTAAAGAAGAAATGAAATGTTCTTATATCGCCCTCGCCTGTCGCACCTGCTGGACCGTTTATTTGTGTTAATTCCTTTTTTACTCCTTGTTCATTTTCGAAGTAGAACCTAAGATTCCAATTTACTTCCCATCCAATTTTTAGTGTTAAAGGTATATCAACACTCATACTTTCACCGTCAAATTCTGGGATGTCAAACTCTATAATTTCTTTGTTTTCGTTGTTTACTTGTATGATACTTAAATTGCTTGCCAATATTTCTCCGCCACCACCTGCACCACCTGCACCACCAACAAAAACTGGTACATCAACACCATCAATTTTGATATAGCCGTTTAAAAGAGATGGTTGCACGATTGGAATATTGCTAACTATATTTTGTAGTTCGTTCAATTCTGATGTCATGTTTGCGATAGATGTATTAAGTGATGATATATCGGCACCATGACCATTTAAAATTGTTTCAATATTGCTTATATTACTTTCAATATTTATTAATGTTTCTTCCACAATGTCAACCTTATTTTCCAGTGTATCAACTCTATTAATAGTATTAAGCAACTGTTCCTTTACATCCTCAATATTACCCTTTATTTCTTCAACATCAATTTCGAGTTCTTCAATTCTCCCTTGATGTTCATATAAAATTCTGTCGATTTGGATAATCGCACTTCTTAATCTTTTTATTAATTGTAAGACTGTAAAAGCTTCTCCGCGTTCATTT
>JAAYPH010000119.1 GCA_012519955.1 Candidatus Epulonipiscium sp. | reverse complement strand
TTTTATACCATGGGATGATGATATTGATGTCTTTATGCTATATGATGAATATATTAAATTTATTGAAATAGCCAAAACAGAGTTGAATCAGGAAAAATATTTTTTAAAAACTCAGGATTCAGACTTAGATTGTAACTTGACTTTCATACAATTGAAAAGAAATGGTACAAAGTACTTAAAAGGCGGGAGAGAAAACTTTGATACCCATCCTGGAGTTTATATAGACATCCATCCATTATTTAATAGCTCATCATTCAGGCTAGGGCATTGGTTGCAGGATAAGATATGTAAATTTTTTAAGACTATGACATGGGCACACATGGGTGCTGAAAGTGAAAGAAAATATATAAAACGACAATATTATCGTCTGATAGCCAAAGTATCAAACAAAACTAGTTACAGAATTTTTATGAAGATTGCAACTAAGATAAAAAAGCCTTCAGGTAAGCTTACCTGCTTTTATGTATCTAGAAACTTTCCAGAAAACCCTGTTAACGAAAGAAGGCTATACGAAAATATCATCGAAATGGAATTTGAGGGTTATACATTTTATGCAACAAAGTATTGGGATTACTACTTAAGATATTCATATTCCAAAGACTACATGAGTTACCCTGCAATGAGAAACAGAAAGCCAAAGCACATGCCTGCAATAGTTGATGTGGCAGATTTGTATAAGGATATAACATTTAAAACATAATAAATAACATAAATTCGGAGAATTAGCTAATGAAAGAACTTGAGTATCCGTTTGACAATATTGAAATTTTAAAACAACAGAAAAAATATAAAAAGATATTAATGAATAATAAAAGCTTAGCAGAGAAGAGGATTGCAATTTTGTCCGGTTCGACCATTGGCGATTTAAAGGGCGTTTTAGAAATTTTTCTGCTAAACAATAATATAAGACCAATATTTTACGAAGGTCTATACAACCGGTTTTTTGAAGAGTCAGTCTTTCAAAATCAAAGGCTTGATGATTTTAAACCGGATATTATATATATTCATACAACCAACAAAAACATAAGCCGGTTGCCAACACCCTTGATGAGTGATTCCGAAGTCGAGAAAATATTATATGATGAGGTGGAAAGGTTTAAATCAGTTTGGAATACACTGTCTGAAAAGTATGCTTGCCCAATCATACAGAATAATTTTGAGTTTATGCCTTATAGGGTATTTGGTAATGCAGATTGTTATTATAATAATGCTATTACACAATATATTCTTTCGTTAAATGAAAGATTCGCAGAGTATGCTAGAAAACATTTAAATTTTCATTTATGTGATATCCACTATTTGTCATCGTGGTTTGGGTTAGAGAAATGGTCCGAACCAAACTATTGGAATTATTATAAATATGCCTTACACCCTGAAGCAATACCGCTACTTGCTTTTAATGTAGCAAACATAATAAAGGCTATATATGGAAAAAACCAGAAAGTAATAATAACTGATTTAGATAATACTTTGTGGGGTGGCGTTATAGGCGATGATGGCATAGAAAATTTGCTTTTAGGGAGCGAAACGCCAGAAGGCATTGCTTATTGGGATTTACAACAGTACTTGAAGTACTTGAAACAAAGTGGAGTCATATTATGTATATGTTCAAAAAATGAAGAAGAAATAGCGAGAAATGGATTGAATAATTGTAATGGTATTTTAAAGGAAGAAGACTTTACAATTATTAAGGCTAATTGGGATGAAAAGTATAAAAATATTAAAGATATTTGTGAAGAAATTAATTTATTACCTGAAAGTATGGTTTTCCTTGATGATAATGAAATGGAAAGAGATAGTGTAGAAACGTTTATTCCTGAGATTAAAACACTTGTTTTGAGTGACCCCATGTATTATCGCAAAGTTTTAGATCAGGGTGGTTATTTTGAAAGTGTGGGATTTACTGAAGATGACAAACATAGAACAGAATTTTATAAAGCAAACATGGAAAGAGAAAATTCGAAGACTTTATTTGATAATTATAATGATTATTTGTCATCTCTTGAAATGAAAGCAAGTATCAGTTCATTCTCAGAAAAGAATATTGTTAGAGTCACTCAATTAATTAATAAAACGAATCAGTTTAATCTTACAGGAGTAAGATACACTCAATCGGAGTTAGAAACCATATCATATTCTGAGAACCATATAACATTGTGCTCTAGGTTGACTGATAGATTTGGAGATAACGGTATTGTTACATCTATTGTAGGAGAAATTAGTAATCCTAAGGAGTTAACCATAACTTCATGGGTAATGAGCTGTAGAGTTTTCAAGAGAAATCTTGAACATATGATGTTTGATTTACTCGTAGAACAATGCCGTATAAAAGGGATTAAAAGAATTCTCGGAATTTATATTAATACAGGTAAAAATAAGCCTGCCAATGATTTTTATAATGAACTAGGGTTTTCAAAATATATCTGTTCTGATGAGAAGACCCAATGGGAATATATAATTCCGGAAAATTATAAGAAAATGAATCAAGTGATTGAGGTGTTAAAAAATGAATGAAAAGGATATTATGGACATTATTACAACAACAATACGTGAGGTTTTTGATGATGAATCGCTGGTTATTTCAGAATCTACAGGTCAGAATGATATTGAAGAATGGGATTCCTTAGCACAAATACGGATTATTCTTTTACTTGAAAGGGAGTTTGGCATTAAGTTTGATGTTGAAAAAGTAGGAACTTATTCAACAGTAGGTGACATTTTTAATGCAGTAAAGCATTTGATAGATGGAAGGTAGTTAAGGTATGAGGGTACACCACATAGGATATATTGTAGATAATATGTTAAATGCTATTAGAGAGTTTGCTGCGTTGGGATATGAAATAATTCAGGAAACCCAATACGATTCGAAGCGTGATATAGATATTACTTTCATCGAGAATAATGGCATGGTAATCGAATTGGTTATGCCAAAATCTAAAGAATCAGTAATCTATAAGCTTGCGGGTAAGTTTAAAAATATGCCGTATCATATATGCTATGAATCGAAGAATCTACAGAATGAAATAAAAGAGTTAGAAAAAAGAGGATACATAGTAATTCAGAAACCGGAAACAGCATCCGCGATTAATAATAAAAAGGTAGCATTTTTAATGCATTTGGATATTGGTATGATCGAATTGGTGGAAAAGAATGAAGGTGCGGAATTGTGAGAGAAAAGGTTGTTGTAAGGCAGGCTAATTAT
>JAAYPH010000118.1 GCA_012519955.1 Candidatus Epulonipiscium sp. | reverse complement strand
GGATGAGCAGATCACCATAAGCGTAACCGGTTCCGGAGGGTTGTCTGTTTCAGAATGGCTTAATATCCCCTTTGTCCAGGAAGTAATCGCAGGAGCAAAATCTGTAGAAACCTTTATTCCTCACACAGATGTGGCCATCGAATTGGGAGGAGAAGATGCAAAAATCACCTATTTTGAAGGTTCCATTGAGCAAAGAATGAATGGTACTTGTGCCGGAGGAACTGGTGCATTCATTGACCAAATGGCTACTTTGCTTCAAACAGATGCCGCAGGCCTCAATGAATTGGCTAAACAGCATAAAACGATTTATCCCATTGCCGCAAGATGCGGGGTGTTTGCAAAGACCGATGTGCAGCCTCTTTTGAATGAAGGTGCTGCTAAAGAAGATATTGCGATCTCCGTTTTTCAAGCAGTGGTTACCCAAACCATAAGCGGTCTTGCCTGCGGAAAACCCATAAGGGGAAATGTGGCTTTCTTAGGAGGTCCCCTATCCTTTTTATCAGAGCTTAGAACGTGTTTTATTAAAACCTTAAAGTTAAAGCCCAATGAAATCATCGTTCCAAAAGACGGTGAATATTTTGTGGCTCTAGGTGCTGCGCTATTGTCTAAGGAACATAAGGCAATGCCTTTTAAGAATTTACATAAAGCTTTACCTACTTTAAAAGACGCCCAAAATTATGAAATTCAGCGGCTGCGCCCATTATTTTTAGATGAAGAAGAACTGAGTAGTTTTTACCAAAGACATGACTCCCATAAAGTTAAGCGTAAAACATTATTCTCTTATGAAGGAAAATGCTTTTTAGGCATTGACGCAGGTTCTACTACTACAAAAGCTGCAGTAATAGACGAGGAAGGATCTCTTTTGTATTCCTATTACGGAAGCAACGAAGGAAATCCCCTTACCTCTGCTATGCGCATTTTAAAGGAAATCTATGAGAAACTTCCACCAAAAGCATCTATTGCTTATTCGGCTGTAACCGGATATGGGGAAGCTCTTCTAAAGGCTGCCCTAAAAATAGACATCGGAGAAATTGAAACAGTAGCCCATTATAAAGCTGCTAATTTTTTCCTTCCAGGTGTTGATTTTATACTGGATATCGGCGGCCAGGACATGAAGTGCCTTCATGTAAAAGATGAAGCGATCGATAAAATATTACTCAACGAGGCCTGTTCTTCCGGCTGCGGTTCCTTCATAGAAACCTTTGCAACTTCTTTAAATATGAGCGTTAATGATTTTGCAAAGGAAGCCCTTCTTGCTAAAAATCCTGTAGACCTTGGTTCTCGCTGTACCGTGTTTATGAACTCGAGGGTTAAACAGGCACAAAAAGAAGGCGCAACCATCGGAGATTTATCTGCCGGACTTTCTTATTCAGTAATTAAAAATGCTCTATTAAAGGTAATCAAACTTAGAAATCCTAAAGACATTGGGGATAAAGTCATCGTTCAAGGGGGAACCTTCTATAACGATGCCATCCTTAGAAGCTTTGAGTTGGTTTCAGGAAAAGAAGCTGTTAGACCGGATATTGCTGGAATTATGGGGGCCTTCGGTGCTGCCTTAATTGCAAAAGAACGTTATAGTGGAGAAGAAAGTACTCTTTTATCTCCTGGCTTGCTCAATACTTTTAAAGCCGAGACCAGCCAAAAACGATGCCCTCTTTGTCCTAATCAGTGCCACTTAACGGTGAATACCTTTTCCGACGGAAGGCATTTTATTTCCGGAAATCGCTGCGAGAAAGGTGCAGGGGTTGAAGCTTCGAAAGAAACTCTGCCAAATTTATTTGATTATAAATACAAAAAGATTTTTGGCTATAAACCTCTTTCTAAAGAACAAGCTGCAAGAGGAACTATTGGAATCCCTAGAGTTCTGAATATATATGAAAACTATCCTTTTTGGTTTACCTTTTTTACTCAGCTAGGATTCCAGGTAGAAATATCCTCCAGATCCTCGAAAAAGATTTATGAAGCGGGAATAGAAACCATCCCCTCCGAATCGGTTTGCTATCCTGCAAAATTGGTTCATGGCCATATCATGAATTTGATTGATAAAGGGGTTACAAGAATTTTCTATCCCTGTATTCCCCATGAGAAAAAAGAACAGAAACAGGCTGATAATAATTTCAACTGTCCTATTGTGACTTCTTATCCGGAAGTTGTTAAAAACAATATGGAAATATTAAAAGAAAAGAATATCCTTTTTTTGAATCCTTTTCTCCCAATGGATGATATGAAAAGGCTGATTGAAAGGCTTACTGAAGAACTGCGTGAATTAAAGATTTCTAAACAGGAAATTGTAACGGCAGTGAATTTAGCCTGGGAAGAAAAAGAAAGAGTAAAAGAAGATATCAGGCGTAAAGGAGAAGAAGTTTTAAAATACTTAAAAGAAAACAACAAGAAAGGAATCGTGTTAAGCGGCAGACCTTATCACATCGACCCGGAAATCCATCACGGAATACCTAATCTGATCACAAGTTTAGGAATGGCAGTTCTTACTGAGGACTCCGTTGCTCATTTAGGAGCTATCGAACGGCCCCTAAGGGTGGTGGACCAATGGGTATACCATTCAAGGCTATACGCTGCTGCTCACTTTGTAGGAAGAGAAGAAAATCTGGAACTGGTGCAATTAAACTCCTTTGGATGTGGCTTGGACGCCGTAACCACGGACCAGGTACAAGAGATTTTAAGTCAATACGGTAAAATCTATACCACTCTTAAGATTGACGAGGGCAATCAATTAGGCGCTGCTAGAATTCGTCTTCGTTCTCTAAAGGCTGCCATGGAAGAAAGGATAAAAAATGCCGAAAAGAATACGGAGTCGAAGCCAGGTGAAAAGATAGAATATAAAAGAGTTCCTTTTACTAAGGAAATGACAAATAACTATACTATATTAGTGCCGCAGATGGCTCCTTATCAATTCGAATTTGTTCAAGAAGCTTTCCGAGCATCGGGATATCAGATGGAATTACTGCCTTCAGTAGATTATCAAGCTGTGGATGTAGGACTTAAGTATGTCAACAATGATGCCTGCTACCCCTCGATCATTGTAATCGGTCAGCTTATTTCAGCCCTGCAGTCCGGTAAATATGATATCCATAGAACTGCCGTAATGATTACCCAAACCGGCGGCGGATGCCGTGCAACCAACTATATTGCATTCCTTAGAAAAGCTCTAAAGGATGCCGATATGGGGCATGTTCCGGTGATTTCTCTCAATGCTTTAGGAATGGAGAAAAATCCAGGATTTAAAATTACTCCAAAGCTCATCAATAAAAGTATGATGGCGCTAGTATACGGAGATCTTCTGATGAGAGTGCTTCTTCGAGTAAGGCCTTATGAAACCATACAAGGCTCTTCTCATTTGCTTTATAGAAAATGGGCGGAAAAATGCAAAGAATCCATCCGAAGAGGCAATCATAAAGAATTTACTCAAATCGTCCATGATATTGTAAAGGACTTTGATCAATTAGAGATTAATAACATAAGAAAACCTAAAGTCGGATTAGTAGGAGAAATTTTAGTAAAATTCCATCCAACTGCCAACAATAATGCCATCGGTATTATTGAAAAAGAAGGGGCAGAGGCAGTTGTACCCGACTTAACGGACTTTTTACTATACTGTGCTTACAATCCAAGTTTTAAACACGACTATTTGTCCGGAAGCCGTAAAGCAAAATGGATTGGATTGGCTTTAATAAAATTTATAGAGTATTATCGCTCCGAAATGAAAAAGGCTCTTCAAAACAGTAAACGGTTTGAGCCTCCTAAATCCATATTTGATTTGGCAAAAGAAGCTTCTACTCTCCTTTCTTTGGGAAATCAAACCGGAGAAGGCTGGTTCTTAACTGCTGAAATGATTGAACTCATTGAGTCAGGAGTAGAAAACATTTTATGTATGCAGCCTTTTGCATGTCTGCCTAATCATGTTACTGGAAAGGCTATGAT
>JAAYPH010000117.1 GCA_012519955.1 Candidatus Epulonipiscium sp. | reverse complement strand
TTACGATATTGGCTTCAACAGCAGCTTGACCCAGTATCAGGGCGCCGACAATTCCTATGGTTGGTCCTATGGTTGTAGGTACTCTTACTCCGGCTTCTCTGATGAGTTCGAAAGATATTTCCATTAAGAGTATTTCTGTGATTACGGGAAAAGGAAGTACTTCTCTGGAAGCTGCAATCGATACGGCTAAATCGCTGGGGATCATTTCTCCATGGAAATTTACAATGGCAATATACAAAGCAGGAGTTAAAAGTGAAATTAATACAGCCAGCAACCTGACGATTCTTATAAAATTGCCATACAACCATCTTTGATACTGATCTTCAGCTGCATGAAAAAAGGACCAGAAGGTTACAGGAACGATCAAATAGCCCGGAGAGCCGTCAATAATGAATATCACATGGCCTTCTGCTAAAAAAGCCGCAGCTCTGTCAGGGCGTTCTGTGTACATTACGGTAGAAATAAGAGAATAACTTCTCTCTTCGATAAACTGCTCAAGCATAGAAACATTGGACAGAAAATCGGTTTTGATGCCTTTTATTCTTTCCCTGACAGTATTGATTAAGTTGGGATCAGTGATTCCTTCTACATACATCATATATACATCATTTTTAGATTTCTCTCCGACTTCAATACTCTCAGAAACCAGTTTTTCACTTTTAAAATGCTTTCTTATTAGGGGAGCGATTTGTATCCGCAGATTCAACAAAAGCTTCCTTCGGTCCTTTGATAACGTTTTCATTGACGGGTTTTTCAACAGGGCGGTGCTCAAACTCCGTTGTAGAAACTGAAAGGGCTTCAAGGGAACCTTGAATCAGTATAATCGTATTGCCTTTAACGATATCTTTTGTGATATCTGAGATATTAGAGATACGTTGAGCGTTTTTAGAAGTAATAATATTATTTGTAATATAATCTATAGGGTTATCTTCTATGTTTTTAGGACCACTTTCCATTAAGGGTTTAATAATATTACTGGTAAGGGTATCGACGGAGGTAGAGCCGTCTAAATAGAGGAAGCATCCATCCACATTGAAGCCTTTTAACTGTATTGTGCGGATGATAAAGTCTTTATTTTGAGGAAAGAAAAATATTTTTTTAAAAGTCTCTATATCAATTTGCAGGTTACCGGTAAGGGTTTCAGCATTTACAGGAGAGGTAGGAACATCATTGTTTTTATCCTCTTTATTTTTTTTAGTGATTTTAATAGAAGGCATATACTATCTCCACTCCATTTAATGTTATATAGACTATGGTATCTTATTTACGAGATTTTATGTATTGTCCATTGAATTAAATGGAACGCTTAAATAAAATCAAAATCTCTTTTCTTTTATCGATTTTAGATGTAAAATCAAATAATATAATAGTAGCTAATCATACAAATATGAAAGGTGATTTTATGAAGGTAATCATAGTAGGCATAGGCAAGCTGGGTTATAGGCTGGCGGAGTCCCTAATCAATTCAGATATTGATGTTACTTTAATAGATCAGAATTCGAAAGTATTAGAGAGAATCAATGATTATTTAGATGTATTGACTGTCACAGCGAATGGAATTGAAATTGAAGTATTAAAAGAACTTAACATTAAGTCCTATGATTTTTTAATAGCTACAACATATAGTGATGAGACCAATGCAATTATTTGCAGCTTAGCAAAAAAATTAGGCTGCAAAAAGACAATAGCAAGAATAAGAAATCCAGAATATACCAAACAACTTGATTTTATTAAGACAGAAATGGGAATTGACCATATTATCAATCCGGAGCTTGCTACATCCAATGAAATAGCTAGGTATCTTCTAAAAAGCTATAATTTTTATTCTGAGGATTTTGCTAAAGGAAAGGTTTCAATTCTTGATTTTAATATAAAAAATATGCCTACTTTTGTTGGGAAAAATATTATAGAACTGGATGATATGGAAGACCTGCTTATAGCGGCGATCACTAGAAATGATGAAATTATAATCCCTCATGGATATACAGAACTTCTTGAAAATGATATTATTCATGTTATTGGCAGTACTGAAAAAGTTACAAAATTTGGTGAAAAGTTTAATTTTCATGGTGACAGAGGCAAAATTAGAAGAGTAATGATTTTGGGAGGGGGCAATATTGCATACTATTTAGCCCAAAAACTTAAATCTTTTAATACAAAGGTTAGTATTATCGAGCAGGATAGGGACAGATGCAGATATCTTTCTGAAAGATTAAGCGATGCTTTAATTATTAGAGGGGACGGAACGGATATTAATCTTCTGGAAGAAGAAGGATTAGAGTCCATGGATGCCTTTATCGGGGCAACCGGTTTCGACGAACAAAATCTTCTGATGACGCTCATTGCTAACCAGGCTGGAGTTCATAAAACTATCGCTAAAATAAGCAGACCTAATTATGTAAAGATTATTGACAATCTAGGAATAGATGTTGCCCTAAATCCAACCAATATTGCTGTTAGCAGTATTCTTAAGTTTATTAGAGGAGGAAAAGTTGTATCGGTGTCCCTTCTTCTGGGAGGTCAGGCGGAAGTTACCGAAATTATTGCAATCAAAGATTCTCGCATTATTGGAAAACCTATAGCTGAGTTGGGCTTACCTAAAGGCATTATTATTGGAGCCATTGTACATCAAGGCAAAGTTATAATACCTAATGGAAATACCATAATTGAGCCAGATGATAGGCTGATCATCTTTTGCTTATCCTCCAATGTCCCGGATTTAGAATTGTTTACTAAGCCAGTGAAGGGTGGACTATTCAAATGAACTATAGAATTGTAGGAAAGACACTGGGAATCATACTGATTATAGAAGCTTTACTTATGATTCCGTCTTTTCTCATATCAATATATTACAATCAAGTAGATAAATATCCTTTTTTATTTTGTATTTTATTGACGGGGGCAGTCGGCTTTATTATGTACAAGATAAAAGCTGACAAGAAAGCAATTAAAATCAAAGAGGGATTGGCTATAGCATCTTTTGGATGGATTGTACTTTCTATATTTGGGGCGCTTCCTTTTGTACTTTCAGATAGTATACCTTCTTATGTAGATGCCTTATTTGAGACGATTTCCGGTTTTACAACTACTGGAGCCACTCTGGTAAATAATGTTGAGGCTATGCCAAAGGGAATTCTGTTTTGGCGTTCTTTTACCCACTGGATTGGGGGAATGGGAATACTGGTTTTTACAGTCGCTTTTTTGCCTGTCGTAGGAGGATTCCAAATGTTCAAAGCAGAAAGCCCGGG
>JAAYPH010000116.1 GCA_012519955.1 Candidatus Epulonipiscium sp. | reverse complement strand
TCGATAGAACCGCTTACTGTTGCGATTGCTTTATCTTTAGCTGTTGCTTTTACTGATGTGATTTCAGGTGCGGAAAGGGAAAGTACTCCATATCCGTTATTGGATGCAAAGTTTAACCATACAGTTCCGTCTAATGCATTTCCGGATTCATCTTTTACATTGAAGATTTGGATTCCGTCAATGTCATCAGGTGTTACGTCGCTGTTGTTGAACCAATCTTTTACATCAATTTTTACAGTTTTGTCATCAGCAAGTAAAGTGATATCTGCATCTTTATGGATGGTTACCCATTTACCGCCGAAGAAGATCTTGTAGTTGTTTTCATTTTCTACAGAGCTTTCATTCATTCTTTCTGGGAATTGAATGTAAAGTGTTTGTTCAATAGCGTTAGTGATTACTCTTAATGCTTTGAAGTCTGCAACATCTGCAGAAATATCGCTATCTTCTAATTTAACTTCGAAGGAATCAGGAATCATTTCGTTTTCTTGTGTGGACATATCTACGAAGTCTTCAAGCTCTACAGTGAAGGTTCCGTATAAATCGTCGCTGCTGTCAAGTACTACTTTGATTTCTTTCTTGTTCTTGGAAGCATCTTTGTAAGCGATAGATTTTACATCGATTTCTTCATCATCTTCGTCAAATACGGTTACTTTACCTAATTGAACATCTTCGTTGAATGTGATGATCAATGTGTTTTTGCCGTCTTGTTTAATGCTTACTACTTCTGGTCTTTCTGTATCGATTACGATGTCGTCTCTGTCTACGTCGATTTCGATTGCATCGTCTTCGTCTACTTTGTTACCGGAGTAGTCTTCTACATTCCAGATGTAAAGAGTAATTCCGCTAAGAGGAATAGTCTTTCCACCTTCTAATTCGAAAGTGATTAAACGATCGTTATCGTCATCAGCAGTGATCTTGTCGAAGGTTCCTTTCTTAGAACCGCTCTTCCATTCTGCTTCAATATCTTTTAATGCAGTTTTGATGTCTTCGTCGAATTCTACAGTAACTTTTGTATCTGTTGCAGAAACTAAAGTTGCTGTTGGAGCATCTTCATCTTCTACGATTGTTACGTCGAATTCAGCATCTACCATTACAAGGTTTGCATAGTCTTTTACATCTTTTACTTCAAGGATATAGTCTCCAGCATCTACTGCTTTTCTGAAGTTAATCTTAACATTTCTGCCGTCAACTTCTACGTTCTTAATTCTTTCAACTCTATCTCCGTCTTCGTCAACTAATTCGAAGTTAGATTCGCTTACTTGAACCAATTCGCTGAAGGTTACTTGAATCATTTGATTTCCTTTTACAGATACTTCTTCAACTTCAGGCACTTCACGGTCAACCATTTTTACTTCAACGGTTTCTTTATCCATTTTGTTGCCTTTTAAGTCTTTGATATCTTCGATATCAAATTTGATTTTTTCGTTTTGAGCTGCTGCACTAGCTAATGTTAATACAACAGTTTTCTTGTCGCTTTGAAGTTTTGCAGAAGCAAATTTGTTGTCGTAGTTTGCTAATGCTTCAGCAGAATCTTTATCTACTTCTTCATTAAATGTTACTACAACTTGTTTTAATCCTGCAGCTTGGATGTCAGCTACTTCAGGAGCATCTACGTCATTGTATTTAACAGTAACGGATACGTCTTCAGCGCCGGCACCTTTTACAGTAATAGTGTTGTTGCCGTCTTTTAAGGTTACTTCTGTTTCGAATTTTCCGTTTGTAACAGCAACTTCTTTACCGTTTACAGTTACTTTGTCAAGACCGGATGCACTACCGGAGATTTTGATAGTAGCTTTATCGGATGTAGCAGGTACGCTGTCTAATTTAATTTCAGCACCAGTTACATTTAATCCTAATTCTTGTGCTAATGTTTTGTCGCTGTTCACAGGTTTTGTGATTAATGCATCATATGTGAAATCAGCAATTGTGGATAATGGAATTTGAGTTCCTTCAACTTCTGAAGCAGATTCAACCAATCCTAAAGATTGTGCAAATACAGGAATGGATGCCCATGTAAAGTCTACGTTTTCAACATATCCAAGACGTACTAACATCATTTTCATGTATTCACGGCCGCTAACAGGAGTCATTGGATTTAAGTTTCCAAGGTGATCCCCTTCAATACCGAATTCAGGGTGTGCTTTTAAATATGCTGCTAATTTACGAATGAATTGGCTGTGGCTTGCATTGATATCTTTGAAGGTTTCTTTTCCTTCCCATGCAAAGTTATTCATTTCGTCGTATTTACCCATCATTTTAAGTTGCATTACGAAAGCACGGTATCTTGTCATTGTTTGACTTGGAATAACCCCGTTACCTTCTCCTGTGATTACTCCAAGATCAGATAAAATATTTAACTTATCAATGTTAGATAAGCTTCCTGCAAAAGCCATACTTGTGGAAGAAAGAACCACAGAGGTTGCTAATGCGAAGGATAAAATTTTCTTTTTAAGATTGTTCATTAAGCCTTCCTCCTTATTGTTTTGCTTTGAACACTTTAAATTATGTTGATGACTTATGTCGACCAACCATAGAAACATTATAGTCGATGTGGTTAACATAATCAAGCTTTTTGTTGTTGCCAAATTTATCATCAGTTTAAAGAAACCTGATTTTACGAGGATTAGAAGTGCCTTGATCACCCGAGAGGGGTAGATTGTTCATAGTCAACACCAGATTAGCAGTATTAGAAGGGTATTGATTATGTTGGCGACTTATGTCTATCAACTTACATAGTTTATTGTAACGAACTAACGTCTATCCTTCAATATTAAAAATATGGTAAAGTTACGGACTAGAACTCTTTCGCTGTTGATTAAAAGAAGTTTGCATAAGAATCTACCTATATTATTCACGATAATTGATACCGGTGTTTAGTCACCGTCTACTAACTTTTTCTCCTGATTTTGGATTTTTAGCCAAGAGATATAGGCTCTAGTTACAGTACTGAAATTAAAAGGCGCCTATATAAGGAGAAGGATTATGACGCTGGAAATTCAAATGAATGTTGAAAAAGCAAAACTTGGAGACAAGCAGGCTAAAGAATATTTAATTGATTGCTTTAAACCGCTTTTTTACAAAATGATGCTCTTTATGCCTTCGGGGAAAAGAGACAGAGAAGAGCTTTTTCAAGACAGTGTATTAATTTTGTTAGAAGCTGTCAATAGGTATGATCCCTCAAAAAATGTTCCCTTTGAAGCCTATATAAGGGATAGGCTTAAGTTTTTTTATTACAATCAGTTAAAAAAGAAAGAAGCGGATTGTTCTCTGGATACGGGATGGGAGGAGGGCAATGCCTTTATTAACTTCATGGCGGATGAAGAAAACAGGATAGAGGACTTTATTGAAGATAAAGAAGAATATAAAGTTCTACATGAAGCCCTTACTCAATTGACTCAAAAGCAGCGCAAGGTGATAGAAGATTTTTATCTTAAAAGAAAGAAACTGGGGATGATTGCAAAGGAAATGGGCTGTTCTTATGGTGTAGCGGTAAAGCATAAAGAAAAAGCTCTTCTTAAATTGAAAAAAATACTAAAAGTATCCTAAAATTTTGAAAAGGGGATTGAATACGAACATATGTTCTGATAAAATAATACTATAAAAAATTTTCTGGAGGGATTGGTATTGAATAGTATCATTAAAAGAGGTATTCAAGGTATTGTACCAATATACGGAGCCAATGGAGAAAATGGCATATACATATATCTTAATGATGGAGAAGCAATCTATATGGATAAGAGTATCAGGGCTTTCCTTGCCTTTTTATTTCATCAAAGAAGAATTGATCTTTATGCCCTAAGGCAGTGGACAAGCTCCCTGCTTCACAGGAGAAACGGTCTTCCCCTGGTATTTTCAAGGGAGTTGGTACTGGTACCGGTTAAAGTGAGAAAGCCCATAGGAAGAGCCGATGGCAGTGAAGGATATATTTCTCTTTTACATATTGAAGATATCTGTGAAAAAGATGATCAAACGATGCTCCGATTACAGTGTGGTAAAGAAATAATCAGTCTTCACTCGAGGAAAATTGTCGAAAGGAGAATTGTACTGGCACAATTCATTCTTACTATGTATGAGAAAGAAGCATTTGAATGGGAAGGCTTTTCATATATCTATCAGAATACTATGTATCCTCCTAAGAAAATACGCCTATTTTGACTGGAAAAGCTTGCATATAGTCATCATTTGACATACAATAAAAAGTGGAATGATGGCTTATTATGTAAATAGAAATAGAAGAAATCAAAAGGGGGATTAAGATGAAAAGCATTAGAAAAACGGCATTGGCATTGGCAGCAGCAATTAGTATTTCTACCTCTGCTTTCGCACAGGTATATGTGGATGTACCTGAAAGCCACTGGGCATATAGCGCAATCCAGCAGGTTACGGATAAAAAGTGGATGGGGGGCAACACTCAAAATGAATTTAAGCCCAATAACACCATAGATTATTTTTATTTTTCTCAGATTGCAGCAAAGATTGCAGGATATAAAGATCCCTTAATAGACAGCAGTGTTTCAGAAGCAGAAAAACAGTTTAATCAAACAGCACTCCAAACTTATAAAAATGTTTTGGATATGTATAAGAAAAGTTTTGAAAAATGGAAGGCAAATGAAAGTTTTTACGATGAAATTGCTTATCTTTTGCATAAAGGGGTTTTTAAAGAAGCAGACTTGTCCAAATTTGTAGTTAAACAAGAAAGTGGAGAAGAATCTGTTCTTTCCCTTAGAAGAGAAGATATGGCTGTTTTTGTGGTAAGATTAATGGGAAAAGAAAGCGAAGCTTTAAAGAAAACTGCTTCAACAGGATTTATGGACGATGCTTCGATTCCTGCTTCCGTAAAGCCTTATGTCTCATATCTAAAAGATGCTGGAGTGATCCAGGGTGGAGCTAACGTTAACTTTAATCCTAAGGATAAAGTGACTAAAGCAATGTTGGCGAAAGTTCTTGCCGATGCCCTAAAGCCGGCAGGTAATAGTAGTACAACTCCATCAACCGGGCAGCAAGCTCCTTCAACTCAGGAAAAAGAAGTGTATTTACAGGGAACCGTTAAAAAGTTTCACACCAATTTATACTACATACTCCTTCAATATGGTGAAAATAAGCAGTCTTATTATTACATCAAGAAAGATGCACCAATCTTAATTGGAAATAAAGAAACAAATATTGAAACCATAAAAGAAGGAGATACATTACTGGTAGAATTGGTAGAGGAAGAAGGTCAACAGCGTATTTCTAAAATTACTATATTGGAAAGTTCTAAAACAGATAATACCAATAATCAGCAGGATACAACAACAGTTCCTGATAACACCACGCCGCCTTCAAACTCTGATCAAAATAGCGAAGAAGTAAAGCTTCCTTCTTCCACTAAAAGAATTGACGGTATTGTAGATTTCGTAAGCGAAAGTGGTAGAATCGATATCGCCGTAAAATATGTGGACTATAAAGGGGATATTAAAGAAACAGTTGAAACCTTTAGCATAAGCCAAAATGCAGTGATTACAAAAGATAGCAGGGAAATTTCGGCTCGTGATATTCAAAGAGGAGATATTATTATTGCAGAAGTAAAGGGCAGTACTTTATATAAAGCGGCTATAATGGAGAAACAAAGAAAAGTAGAAGGCAGCTTAGCAGAGAAAAAACGCGTAAACGGAGCAAATATCTTAGTACTGGAAAACAGTAAGGGAGAAAAAACAGAATATCAGATTGCTTCAGATGTTATGATCAGTAAAAAATCAATCTCTGATGCTGTATGGAATGACCTTAGAATAGGAGATAAGATTTCTCTTGATTTAGAATACGATAAAGTCGTAGGTCTCTATGCGGAAGGCTTTCATTCAGAAGTAAAGGGAGTAGTTCAAGAAATCCTTATTTCGACCGCCCAATCCAAAGTAACCCTTGAATTAAGCAACGGCACCACAAAAACCTATCCTCTTATTTTTGGAGCAATCATTAAAAAAGATAGAGGAAAAGAAAGTGCTACGATCTATGATGTGCGTTTAGGTCAAGAAGTCGAGCTTGCCTTAGACAGTTTAGAAATTGAAGAAATGATAATAAAAGATCAAACCAAAGTAAGCGCGGTTCAAGGCTATATAGAAAATATTAACTTCTTAGACGATTACTTAGATATTAGGACAAATTCTGATATTTCCGGAACAAAACGCATTCGATTAGAAAAAGAAGTAGAGGTCTTCCAAGGCACCAGAAGATTAAGCCGAAGAGATTTAGAAAAAGGTATGCTAATTTCCATCATCCTTAAAAGTTATGGAAGCGATCAAGCAGATACAATCAATATTTTGGCGGAAAAGTAGAGAGGATTCTCTACTTTTTTTTTAATAGGCTTTACAAATTGGAACGTATTTGTTAAAATGAGATTGTATTTTTTACAAATGTGTTACATATTTATTATGGAACCATAACATTTATAGTCTGGAGGCAAATTATGATTAACCTACAGAGAATACAATCGGTTGATATGATGAAGTATTTTAAATTATTTGGTATAAGCATCCTGGTAACCGCCGTTTTTTACTTAGGATTTCAAATTTCTCATCAAGACAATGGATATGCAGTTCTTTTAGACGATAAACAAATAGGAGCAGTAGAAGAAGAAACCTTAGCAGGGGAAGCATTTAATGAAGCAAAGCTTCTTGTAGAAAAAGAAATTAATCACACCATTAATATTAATGAAAAATTATCTACGACTCCGGCTCATGTTACTAAAAAAGAAATCATGAATAAAGAAGAATTAGTGGATCAATTGAAGAAGAATATTACATATGATGTACAATGCTATGTGATCAAGGTTGACGGCAAAGTTCATGCAGTTCTTAAAGATAAGAAAGAAGCCGAAGATGTCCTGAATGCAGTTAAAAATACATATATTAAAGAAGGAACAGAAATTGCAGAAGCCTCTTTTGTTGAAGAAGTGGCTATAGAACCTCAATTTATAGAGTCTTTAGATATGGTTTTAACCAAAGAAGAAGCAATTTTGGCTTTAACCAAAAGCACAGAGCAGCAAAAGACCTATACGATACAAGAAGGGGATACCCTGTGGTCTATTTCTGGCAAATATGACATGTCCGTAGAAGATCTGCTAAAAGCCAATACAGATTTAGAAGAAGACAGTCTCCTTCAAATCGGTCAGGAAATCAGCCTGGTGATACCAAAGCCTGTGGTTTCTGTAATAACAAAAGAAAAATTTACTTACACAGAACCTATTGAGAAACCAGTTATATATAAAGAAGATAATACCCAATACAAAACCTATCTAAAAGTTGAGCAGCACGGAGAAGAAGGAGAAAAAGAAATCACCGCTTATAAGGTTAGAATCAACGGCTATGAAGAAAGTAGAGAAATCCTATCCGAAAAGGTTTTAAAAGAGCCTAAGGAAGCCATTCTAATCGTTGGAACCAAAACACCTCCTCCAAAAAGTGCAACAGGTTCCTTTAGGATGCCGGTGTCAGGAAGATTATCCTCAGGTTTTGGCTCTCGTTGGGGAAACTTCCATGCAGGAATAGATTTGGCTGCGCCAACAGGTACACCTATCTATGCAGCAGATGGAGGAACCGTAGTAGAGGCAGGATGGCATGGGGGATATGGATATCTTGTAAGAATCGATCATGGCAATGGGTTTGAAACCTATTATGGTCATACAAGCAAAATCTATGTTACCGTAGGACAGAAGGTAGCAAAAGGGGAAAAAATTGCAGCTGTTGGAAGTACGGGAAATAGTACCGGTTCCCATCTTCATTTTGAAATCAGAAAAGATGGAGTTCCCAAAAATCCATATAACTATTTAAAATAATAAATAATTCAAGGGCGAACTAGGTTCGCCCTTTTTGTTATATAGGAACTTTCTTTGGATTTACTATATAACAAAAGGCTCTCCGGGCAGGATGCACACTCGTGCATATTGTATTTTGTCAGATTACATTTTACATAAAAACTTATTTTTGGTACAATGAAATCAAGCGATGCAAGAAGAGGTGGGGAAATATGAATCAAAAGATTTTAGTAGTAGATGACGAAAAGAATATTGCAGATATCATTAAGTTCAACTTAAAAAAAGAAGGTTATGAAGTCCTTACCGCTTATGATGGGGAGGAAGCCCTTGATATCATATTCAGCAAAGATCCGGATTTGATTTTATTAGATATTATGATGCCTAAAATAGATGGCTTTCAAGTATGCAGAAAAGTAAGGGAGAAAAAGAGCACACCTATTGTCATGCTGACAGCAAGAGCAGAAGAAGTGGATAAGGTTTTAGGCTTAGAATTAGGAGCAGACGACTATGTTACAAAACCCTTTAGCGTAAGGGAGCTCATGGCGAGGGTAAAGGCAAATTTAAGAAGAGTCTCATCAGCAGAAAAAAAATCAAAGGAAGAAAACAGTAAAAGTATAGTAACCTATGACAATTTAGCCATTAATTTAGATAAATACGAAGTGACCAAAAATGGAGAAGTGATTGAACTGACTTTAAGGGAGTTTGAACTTCTAAAATTC
>JAAYPH010000115.1 GCA_012519955.1 Candidatus Epulonipiscium sp. | reverse complement strand
TGTTATTATTATTCTTAAGAGCCATAGCTGAAACCTCCGTATGTGATTGATTAGACACCAATATCATACTAGGTTTCTTGTTATGGTTCTACTGTTTTACATGTTGCAGTTCATTTTACAATGAATCTCTTATTTTTATGCAATAAATCCTTTATCCTGCTCTAGTATATTTTCAATTTCTTCTAAGGAAAGAGGTCTGCTAAACAGATAGCCTTGGACCTTGTCGCATTTTTGAAATTTCAAAAAAGAAAACTGATCCCATGTCTCTACGCCCTCAGCAATCACCTGAAGTGCCATATTATGAGACAAATCAATCACTGCTTTTGCAATGGTCTGCTGACTTGCATCCACTGTGATATTATCTACGAAAGTTTTATCAATTTTAACCGTATTGATGGGCAATTGCTTTAAATAATTTAAAGAGGAATACCCTGTTCCAAAGTCATCCAAAGAAATATTAATATTCATATTTCTTAACTTCAGGAGAATTTTTTTAGTAAGTTCAATATCCAGCATTGCCAAGCTCTCCGTAATCTCTAAGTCCAAAAGCTCTGGCTTCATACCGGTTTCTTTAATAATCTTCATAATCATTTCAACGAAGTCTGGCTGCTGGAACTGCTTTGCAGATAAATTTACTGAAACGCGGACATCACTGAAACCTTTTTTTCTCCATGCAGTGCTTTGTTTGCATGCTGTACGAATTACCCATTCCCCTATAGGAACAATTAAACCTGTTTCTTCTGCCAGAGGAATAAACTTTGCAGGGGAAATACATCCTTTATTAGGATGAAACCAGCGTATTAACGCTTCTACCCCCACCATTTTACCTGTCATAATATCAATTTGCGGCTGATAATATAAGATGAATTCATTTCTATCCAGCGCATGCCTTAAATCCTCTTCCAATTGATATTTTTCCAATAGTTTCGTGCTCATATAGGATTCAAAAAGACAATATTGATTTTTACCCTGTTCTTTTGCGTGATTCATGGCCATATCCGCATATTGAACAATGGTTTTCATATCCTCTGCATCATCAGGATACATAGCAACCCCCATACTGGCAGTCACATAAAACTTTTTCTCATTCAACAAAAATGGGGTCTGAAGAACATTAATGACTCTCTTAACTATGTTAATGACGTCATTCTTTTCAATAACCCCAGGAAGCAAGACAACAAACTCGTCTCCTTCAAATCGTGAAACAATATCGCTTTGTCGCAAACAGCTTTTAATCAATTCTCCAACCTGTTTAAGTATGGCATCTCCCTGAGCATGCCCTACGGTATCATTTACGACTTTAAAATTATCTAAATCAATATAGATCAGCGCAACTTTTTGCTTGAATTTCTTAGAGTCCTCGATAAATCCCAATAATTTATCTTCAAAAAATCTTCGGTTGGGTATTTTAGTTAAATCATCGTAATAAGCCAACTGAAAAATTTTTTGTTGAGCTTCTTCGTATTTTTTGAGTAATACAAAGATAATGCCTGCTAAAATTACTCCAGTGATTATGAGTAATATGGATGCCTTTTGTGCAAATTGGATGGTTAGTTGGAAATTTGCAAGTTTATAACCAATAAAAATTAATAATAATAAAATTGCGAAAGAACCTATTCCCACTAGTCGTAAAGGGACATTATGACATCCCAATACATCCTTTTCATGAAAAACTGGCTGTCTTCTTCTTTTGCATTTTTTATTAGAATTAATAATATTCACTTTATCAGCTCCGTCCCTATAATTAGAACCCTCTGCCTTTCATACTATAATTATAATTTACCTTAAAATTAAAGTAAATCATATTATTTAAGTTTTTTGTTTATTCTTCAATTTCTTCCTTCAATCTCCTGATGTCTTTTATAATAATGTTTTTACCATCCATGTCGATCAACTTTTTCTTTTTTAACTGACTCATTGCCCGGCTTGCCGTTTCCCTTGTCGTTCCGACAATATTGGCTATATCCTGCCTTGTCATTCCCAGATTAATTTCGATACCTTTAGGTGTGTCTTTTCCATATTCTTTTGCAAGATTGATCAATACTTTTGCAGTTCTTATATAGGTGTCATTTAAAGCGATTTCTTTTACGTTCATTTGAGAATAATAAAGTCGTTTGCTCAATACTTTTATAATCTGTAATGCCAGTTCTCTGTTTTCTAATACCATCTTTTCTATGTCTCGATTATAAATCATTCCAACTTCAGCATCTTCAATCACTTCTGCCGTAGCAGGATATTCTATGTCATTAAACATGGTGACTTCAGCTAAAATTGCTCCTTCTCCAAAAATATTCAGGATGATTTCTCTTCCATCAAAAGATGTTTTATACACTTTTATCTTGCCCGATTGAATATAGAAAAAGGACTCTCCTTTATCCCCCTCATTAAAGATAATTGAGCCTTTTGGATATTCTTTTTTTATTTCTAATTGGCTGATTTTTTTTAGCTGCTCCTCCGACATGCCGGAGAAAACAGGAATTCTTTTTAAGGCAGCAATGTGCTTCTCCACTATATCCCTCATTTCATTTATATTAATCTAAAATGTGATTAATGTCATATTCAAGTATTCCTATATATTTTATAATAAATCTATCAATGGTGACAAGGAGGATTTATTATGAGTGCATTTTTAGGGCCTATACATTATTGGCTATACAATAAAATTACTTTATTTGAAGAATTAGAAAGAGCTTTAGTAGAAAGTTATACGAATCAATATGGCGAATCAATTACTGATATTTTTCAAAAATACTGCGATCAATATGGTGATCCGATTCCGGCCAATGAACCTTTAGAAAATATTATTGATCAGAGCAATATTCATGGCTGGCTTCAATACAAAATCAGTATTGCAGAAACACGTCAAGCGGCTTTTCTAAATGAAATATTAAATACCTATGGAGATGAGGCTTTACAATTGGCTTTAAATACATATTACAATCAAGGAGAATCGACAGGCAGGAAAAGTCAATCTACGGAGGCACCTTCTTCTGCTCCTGAACTATTTAAAGCTTTGAATAACTATATTTTAGATGGGATGCCCTGTGATCGTGTCAATGAAATCATCGTGTCTGAAGAAGATCGTTTTGAATGGAATACGGTGTCCTGCCTTCATATAGGATACTGGAATGCCGCAGGGGCGAACCCCGATACATTCTATACTCTAAGAAAACAATGGATCTCTGCATTTATAGAAAATGCAAATTCTGACTATAAATATGAATTTGAGAAAACCTCACATTCATTATCTCATAAAATATTAAAAGGAGGAAGATAATATGACAATTACAAAGGATATGCTAATTTCAGAAATTTTAAGAATTAACCCCAATGCGGCCAGAATTTTAATGGGCAGCGGAATGGGATGCCTCGGATGTCCTTCATCTCAAGCTGAATCCTTAGAACAGGCAGCTGCCGTTCATGGCATTAATGTGGATGAACTGCTAGAAAAATTAAATCAATAAAACAAGTAAGGATTATAGACTTACCCCCTAAGTCTATAATCCTTTTTTCAATTATTATTCCATTGTTGCTTCCCCAAAAGCTTCTTGAATCAGAGATGTATTCATTTCTTTACCTAAAAGACTCGCTAAGGGTACGGTAACACTGGATACGATCATAGCAAGACAAGAAACAATCGGCATATCAATTAAAAGTATACCTAGTCTCTCAAGGATCAAATACCCTCCTATCACAATGCCTCCGCCTAAAAATCCTGCCCAAGCCCCAAGTTTTGTAGTTTTTTTCCACCATATTCCCCAGATATAAGGACCAAGGAACATTCCGGATACAATACCCCAGGATAAAGACATAAGATAAACAATCGTATTGGATTGGAATACAGCCATGACATAGGATAAAGCAACAAATAATGCACAAAAGACTTTCATTATACCCATAGTCTTTTGATCGGATAAATCCGGTTTTACGTACCCCTTAATAAAATCAATAGTAATCGTAGAACTTGAAACAAGTACTAAGGCTGCAAGGGTTGACATGGAGGCTGAGAGAATCAATACGATAATGATGCCTAATAAAGCATCCGGCAGTGCTTTTTCTAACATAAGGGGAATAATCATATCGGCATTGCCCTGGGGCATCACTGCAACTCCGTCTTCGATAAAAAACAGTCTTCCCAGGGAACCTGTAAAATAAGCACTAACCCCTATGACAAATGCAAAAAGAGTAGAAATAATGGTTCCTTTTTTAATCGCATCTTCATCTTTAACCGCATAAAATTTGTGAATCATTTGAGGTAAACCCCATACACCGAAACTGGTCATAAAAATTAAACTCATGAGTGATAGTCTTCTGCCCGAATCACTAAAAGTCATACCAAGTCCCGGATCAAGAGCAGATAATTTGGTAAGTGCCTGGCTAAAACCGCCCACTACATCATTATTAACTACAAAAATGACCATTAGTATACTGCCTATTAACATAATAATTCCTTGAATAAAGTCATTGATTGCTGTTGCTACATAGCCCCCTAAGAGAAGGTAAAAGGCTGTAAGTATAGCCATACCTAAAATAACGGTATTAAAACTTATACCAAAGGAACTCTCAAAAATATATCCTAAGCCTTTATATACTGAAGCTGTATAAGGTACTAAAAATACAAACATTATAAGTGCTGCAATAAACTTCATATTCTTGCTTTGGTATCTTTTTTCAAAAAACTCCGGCATCGTACGAACGTCCAAATTATGGGTCATATCCCGAGTTTTCTTAGCCAGCAGCTTCCATGCAAGCCAACAGCCAAATACTGCATTGCCGATACCAATCCAAGATGCTGATACTCCAAATTTCCAACCTAATCCTCCAGCATAGCCAATAAAAATTACTGCTGAAAAATATGAAGTTCCATAGGCAAAGGCACTCATCCATGCCCCCATGTTTCTTCCCCCAAGGAAAAAATCATTGGTATCTTTGACCTTCTTATTGCTGTAAAGGCCTACTCCAATCATCACGCCAATAAACACCAATAAAAACAATACTTTCATTGACTCACATCCCCCTTTAAAAATTTAATTGATTATTTTTTTGCAAATAAAAAACTCCCGTCCTTATCATAAGGACGAGAGATATTTCCCGCGGTACCACCTTAATTTATTATTGCTTCACAGCAATAACCTCTTCAAGTACGCCAAAACAATCCTTTTGGGATACTCTATCACTATAACGGGTGAGCCCGGCTTCCTCTACTGGCATATCTTAATATGCGTTCAAGCAAACACTCTGAGATGTATTCAAATTAATCCGCTTTGCCCCTTTCACCAACCGGGTGCTCTCTGTAAAAGCTTACTTAATTTTACTTCTTCTCATCAACGCTTTACTACTTTATTCCTTTATTGTATTTTATGATTTATTTTAAATATTGTCAATAGTATAATATATATTATATATTAGAAAATTATTATTGAAAATCTTTATCTAAGTTAATAACGATTGCCTTCGACCTTGTCATGGCTTCGATACTGTATCGGATTCCCTGAGTGCCTAATCCAGATGCTTTTACACCAAGGAATGGGAAGTGGTCAGGACCTCTCTCTGTTTTATTATTAATTTGGACGGTTCCAACTTCTAATTTCTGTGCAATCGCAAAGGCCTTATCAATATTTTTAGTAAATACACAGCCTTGAAGTCCGTATTCTGATCTGTTCGATATATCAATGGCTTCTTCAATAGTTTTTACTCTGATAATTGGCAGCACAGGGCCAAAAGGTTCTTCCCATGCAATTCTCATATCTTCAGTAACATGATCAAACACGGTAGGCCAGATGTATCTTTTTTCTCGCTTATTTCCTATAAGGAGTTTAGCACCTTTTTGGATGGCATCGTCAATTAATTCCTGTACAAAATCTGCTGCTTTATCATTAATTAAAGGGGTAATTTGCGCATCGTCTTCAGGTCTGCCCACTGTAAGCTTTGCTACCTCGGCAACGATTTTAGAAGCCAGTTCATCAGCGATACTATCCATTAACAATACTCTTTTAACAGCAGTACATCTTTGACCGGAATAATTGAAGGCTCCTTTAACGATATTTTGAGCGGTTTCATCCAGGTCACAATCTTCCAGTACAATGGCAGCGTCCTTGCCTCCAAGTTCCAATAACAAAGGAATCATTCCCGCTTCTTTTGCAATGTGATGACCAATCTCCGTACTGCCTGTAAAATTAATCATATCAATACCGGGGTGCGTAATTAAATAATCTCCGATCTCTGAGCCTTTTCCTGTTACAATATTTAATACCCCTGGTGGAAGTCCGGCTTCACAAAAGATTTGTCCCAGATACATTGCACTGATAGAACCCTGGGTCGGCGGTTTAAATACAACGCTGTTTCCTCCTACCAAAGCCGGCGCAATCTTGGATATGGATAAGTTAACAGGATAATTAAAAGGAGCAATGCATAATATTACCCCTAAAGGTACTCTTTCTACAAGAGATATTTTGGTTTTATCAAACCCCGGGAAAGCATCTCCGTAAATCGTTTCACCGGTCATTCTTTTAGCGGTTTCTGCCGTAAAATGCATAAAATCAACGGTTCGCTTTACTTCAGATATGGCTGAACTTTTGGCTTTAGCGATTTCTTTAACTAAAACATCCGCAATTTCTTCTTCGTATTTTTCCATAATTCTTGCTGCTTTGTGAATGATATTTGCTCTTTCACTAATCGGTATCTTTGCCCATTCCTTCTGTGCATCTTTGGCATTTTGTACAGCAAAATCGACATCCTCTTTAGTTTGTGCTTGTATTTCCCCAATTAAAGAGTCATCTACCGGAGAGTAAATTTGAATTCTTTCTCCTGCCGATGATTCTGTCCACTGTCCACCACATAAATTTTTATATATATTTCCTTCTCTGAAAATGCATGAAAACATAAAATCACCTCTTTGGCATTATACTTTAATTTAAATACAAATATATCATATTATGTATTAACTACTATATGATAATTATTATTGATTTTTTACTTTTTTTATTTTAATATACAATTGTATCCCTAATTATATTAACTTTTTTTAAAAATACTATGATTAGAATCACAATTTTTAATTTGAAAGAGGGTAATTGAATGAATCTAAATAATATACTGATTGCTTTCGGACTCACTTTATTCGCTGGTCTTTCTACAGGAATCGGAAGTCTACTGGCATTTTTCACAAAGAAAACCAATACAAAATTCCTTTCTGTCAGTTTAGGGTTCTCTGCTGGAGTGATGATTTATGTATCCATGATAGAAATCTTTGTGAAAGCAAAGGACTCTTTAGTTGCCGCTTTAGGAAATGCAAAGGGTTCATGGGTTACCGTAATCGGATTTTTTGGTGGCATGTTTCTTATTGCACTAATAGATACCTTTATTCCTTCATCTGAAAATCCCCATGAGATGTACAAAGTAGAAGATATAAATGAGAGTAATCCTCCTAACCAGAAAAGCCTGCTTCGTACCGGTATTTTTACCGCCCTGGTAATTGCAATACACAATTTCCCCGAAGGTCTTGCAACTTTTACGGCTGCCTTAAAAGATCCTTCCCTTGGAATTCCTATAGCAGTAGCGATTGCTATTCACAATATTCCTGAAGGTATTGCGGTATCCGTACCGATTTTCTATGCCACAGGGGACAGAAAGAAAGCATTCAGGTATTCCTTTTTATCAGGTCTTTCAGAACCCTTGGGAGCCTTGGTAGGCTATATGCTTTTATCTTCGCTATTTAATGATATTACCTTTGGAATATTGTTCGCAGCTGTGGCAGGGATTATGGTGTATATATCCTTAGACGAACTTCTTCCTGCTGCTGAAGAATACGGAGAACATCATCTGTCCATATACGGTGTTGTGGCAGGAATGATCGTAATGGCTATTAGTTTACTATTATTTGTATAATCAAAAGTATTTTTTCACCAGTGCCTCAAAAATATTCTATAAAGTATGTAATAAAAAACCCCTTCGCTCCAATCCAATGGAGATCAAATGAAGGGGTTTATACTTGTTAGTCTAAATTATGCTGTTTTAAATCTTATCCTAAAAACATTTTTAAATCGTCTTCTACGTTTGTGATACCGCCGATTCCGAAGTTTTCTACTAATACCTTTGCAACATTTGGAGAAAGGAATGCTGGAAGGGTTGGTCCTAAGTGGATATTTTTCACTCCAAGGTATAATAATGCAAGAAGTACAATAACCGCTTTTTGTTCATACCATGCGATATTATAGGAAATTGGAAGCTCATTGATATCGTTTAATTCAAATACTTCTTTTAATTTAAGCGCAATTACCGCAAGGGAATAAGAGTCATTACATTGTCCGGCATCAAGAACTCTTGGAATGCCACCTATATCTCCTAATTCCAGTTTGTTGTATTTATATTTTGCACATCCTGCTGTTAAAATCACTGTATCTTTTGGAAGTGCTTTTGCAAAATCTGTATAGTAATCTCTGCTCTTCATTCTTCCGTCACAGCCAGCCATAACGAAGAAACGTTTAATAGCTCCTGACTTAACTGCTTCTACTACTTTATCTGCAAGAGAAAGCACTGTGTTATGAGCAAATCCTCCAACAATTTCTCCTCTTTCAATTTCTGTAGGTGGTGCACATTTCTTTGCGTGTTCAATGATCTCAGAGAAATCTTTTCCGTCTTTTCCATCAGGAATATGTTTTAAGCCTTCAAAGCCTACGGAACCTGTTGTATATACTCTGTCTTTATAGGAATCTTTTGGTGGAACAAGACAGTTGGTTGTCATTAAAATAGGTCCATTGAATTTTTCAAATTCTTCATTTTGTTTCCACCATGCATTACCGTAGTTACCTACAAAATGATCATATTTTTTGAATGCCGGATAGTAGTTTGCAGGAAGCATTTCACTATGAGTATATACATCTACTCCAGTACCTTCTGTTTGCTTAAGCAATTCTTCCATATCTTTTAAATCATGACCACTTATTAAGATACCTGGATTATTTCTTACTCCGATATTAACTTTTGTAATTTCAGGATGTCCATAGGTGGAAGTATTCGCTTTGTCTAAAAGTGCCATTACATCTACCCCATGTTTTCCTGTTTCCATGGTTAATGCAATTAAATCTTGGGCAGACAAGCTGTCATCTAAGGTTGCAGCTAATGCTTTTTGAAGGAAAGCATGAATATTATTGTCTTCATAGCCTAAATTTAATGCGTGTTTTCCATACGCAGCCATTCCTTTTAACCCGTATGTAATGAGTTCTCTTAAGGAACGAACATCTTCATTTTCTGTAGCTAAGATACCTACAGTTTCTGCCTTCTTGTCAAACTCTGCTTCATCCAATGTAAAGAGAGCTGCATCATGGGTGATCTGTTCAACATTTCCTCCTGCATTAAGCACTTCTTGCTTTAATGCTTCACGAACTTCTAATGCTTTATTAATACGTTTAATAAAATCTGCTCTGTCGAAGTTTGCATTTGTAATTGTAGCAAATAAATTCTCCATAATGAATTTATTCACTGCTTGGTTTTCTACTCCTACTTTTCTTCCTTCAGTAGCATACATAGAAATTCCTTTAAGTGTATAAATTAATAAGTCTTGAAGATTAGACACATCTGAAGTCTTTCCACATACCCCTCTTAAAGTACATCCGCTTCCTTTTGCTGTTTCTTGACATTGATAACAAAACATATTTGACATATTTTGTCCTCCCTCGTAAATTTATTTTATATTATTCATACATGTTTAGTATGTTTTTTCTTAAGTATATAATAGAGGATTTTGGGTGTTAAATCAGTGATTTATATCACAAGTTAAAAAAAGATAAAAGAATTTAAAAAAACAAAAAGTGATGCACCTAGAGGTACATCACTTAGTAAAATACCCTACTCGCAGGCTCTTTCTCTTAAATTGTGTAAAATCTTTGGCGCCTTCGGTGCTCTAATTCTATGAGCTGCCGGGAACCCTGAGCCAACCAAAGGGCGGGCATAGAATTTAAAGGCATCCGTTACATTGTTTCCTGCCGCGTTGATAAATTCATCAGGCATAACCTTTGTTTTTCCTGCAATCTCTTCTAATTTTCTTAGTTCATAGTTAACCGAATAAAAGCCTGTTCTTTGAATGGTGATTGAACCATCTACATTATACCAGATGGCATATTGAGCAGCTTTTTCTCCTACTTCTCTTGCTTCATATTGGTCAATATCAGAAACACAACCCATAAATGAACGCTGCAAATATCCTAATGTATCTGAGCGAACCCTGCTTATATTTAACTTTGTTTTAACCTGATCAGCAAGCAAGTCTCCTAACGCCCCTGTTCCGGAAAGCTGAACATTTCCGTGGGCATCTTTTTCAATATTTTCTTTTAATTTAGTAATAATAGGCGTACCATTTTCATCTTGTATACCTTCAGATACAGCAACTACACATCTTCCGTATTTATTATATACTTCTTTTACATCCATTAAAAATCTATCAAGATCAAATGCTCTTTCAGGAAGATAAATGAGATGAGGACCGTCATCTGGATACTTTTGTGCCAAGGCTGCGGCAGCCGTTAAGAATCCTGCATGTCTTCCCATAACAACGCCGATATAAATCCCTGGAAGAGCCCTATTATCTAAATTAGCTCCCATAAATGCCTGCGCAACAAATCTGGCAGCAGAACCATAGCCTGGAGTATGGTCATTAAGTACTAAGTCATTATCAATTGTCTTGGGAATATGTATTGCCCTGAATTCATAGTCTGATTTTTTCGCATTTTCATTTACTATACGAACTGTGTCGGCAGAATCATTTCCGCCAATATAGAAAAAATATCTTACATCATGAGCCTTCAAAACATTAAATATTTCTTTGCAGTATTTTTCATCCGGTTTGTCTCTTGTAGAAAGCAATGCAGAAGAAGGTGTTCTTGCTACTTGTTCTAAATTATTTGTTGTTTCCTGTGTCAAATCTACAAAGTCTTCATTAATAATTCCCGCTACGCCGTTTACTGCTCCATATACTTTTGTAATCTGTTGAAACTTTCGAGATTCCAGTACAACACCTACAAGAGACTGATTAATAACAGCGGTGGGACCTCCACCTTGTGCAACCACTACTTTTCCTTCCAGTTTCATATCAATCACCCTTCTCATCATCATATTGAAGATATACTGTATTGTTATTATAACAAATACATAGAAAATTCGCATTTACTTTTTAGAAATTTATGATTATTATATATTATTAACAAAATATAAAATAAATAATCAGTTTTAATGATTAATAAAAATTAACTCTTCAAATTGAAGAGTCATTTTTTAATATAAGTAATCGCCTGCCTGCCCATCTGCACCCAAGCCTTACTAAAATCTTTTATTGGTACTTTTTGATTTGCTTTAGTTTTTAAGGGATTATTGATATAAACATAGTCTTTATCATATCCAGTTAAGAGAACAGAATGCTCTTTCATCGTAATACGAATTGGACCGTATCGGGTATACCATACCTGAAAGTAATTATCACCTAATTCTTTAAAACTGCCATTGGTGATCACCCATACAGGGGTCCCGGCATTAATAAAATATAATACATCGTTCCACTGGCATCCTGTCAAATCGATCACTCTTCCAGGCAAATATTTTTCCGCTAATGCCTTAATCGGTTTATGGTATACGCCATAGCCTTTGTTTTTAAAACTATAAATATCTCCTACAAAGCCTACATTAGGATGCCCATAATATATCTTTCCATTCTCTTCTCTATAGGGCGTTGTATCTTTTTTTATTTCTTTTGCAAGAGTCATTTTATTGACTTTTGCCCCTGCGTGTCTAAGCATCATCGCAAGACTGGTCACTTCACAACCTCTCGCTAATTCCGGCATTTGAGAAATCATAGGTACTTTTAAAATCACACGGGGTCTAAGTTTAGCGGAATTCGTCCAAACAAGTGTTTTGTTATTATAATAATATATAGAAATATTTTTATATTTCCTGGCAAAACTAACAGCTTCGGTGAAAGTCGTAAAAGAATCTAAATACTTTTTTTGCTGACATACGGCAAAAGGTCTTTCCTTACTCCAAAGCTGCTGTGTGTTATTGACCGGAACTTTATTATCCTCTTCTTTAATATTGTATAATGTAAAAACAAATAAAAAAATCACAAGAAATGCCAGGCCTATTTTAATGCTCCTCTTCATTTCTTTCATCCCTATTTTATTCGTTGATACATTATACTTTTTGAGTTCCGATTTTATTCTTCGGAAGCTGTTTCTTCTAAAGATGACCCTTCTTTTTCAGGCATATATTTAACTAAAATCTTTTCAATAAAATAAGCAGCTGAAATTGCATAAAGACTTACCGCTACAAATATAAAAATAGATGCTACCCAGGTTATAAAAAGGGTTGCCACGAATAGCAATATGCATATGATGGTTGTGAGCAAATGTCTATTGGCTACAAAAAAAGCCATTTTTATTGCCCCAGCAATGGTCAGATAAAATCTGGACAAAAGAGGGAATATATAAATACTTATAAAAATCATCTGCAGCAAAATAGCATACTGAAACACCACCAGTGCTTTACCCATGCTTCCGAATAAATGAGAGCTGTTTAAATTAAACCGAGCGATGGAAAAAACAATAAGCATAAGGAGCCAAATAATTGTAGATTGCCTGAAATTCAATTTAAAGCTTTTCCAAAAATCTCTCCATATATACCCGTCTTCATTTCTTATTTTTTTCCCAAGAACATAAAAAAGTGCTGTCGTAGATGCACCTACTGTAAAAATAGGAATACTAAAAATAAACCATAAAAGATTTAAAGCGATCATATCAAAAGCAAAGGTTCCAAAACGATTAAAAGGTCCGTCTAAATCAAAAAATCCTTTAAACATAGTAGTTTCCTCCATAAAATCAACATTATGTCTTATCATCATATTAAAATATTAGATTGATTTGCAAACCGTTTTCTGCAAGCTATAATCTGTTTACATTAATCAATTCTACTGCTCCGTTGCCATCGGGTTTAAACTGTACATCCGCCGTAGCTTTTTCATGGGTTTGAGGAAGAATAATGTTAATCCCTTTTATTTTCTTATTCTTTAGCAGTTCCTTAACCATCTTTGAGGTAATGGCTTGTCCATATTGTTCCAGACTATTCTTCCAAAGGGTAAATTTACACCCTGCATTCCATTCGCTGCAATAGAATGCCCTTGTATTTTCTTTGATATCCCCTTTATTACATAAAGGGCATTTCCCCAGTACTCCTGATTTTTTAGTCGTTTTCTTTTTGGCTTCCGCAGGAAAAGCAATGGGATGGTCTAATTTTGAGGACTCCTCAACAATGAAATAAACATATCTGATGATGCTTTGCATAAATTTTTTAGGATCCATCTTGCTTTTTACGATGGATGAAAGCCCCTTTTCCCATTTGCCTGTGGTTTCTGGAGACTTTACTTCCTGTGGGACAATCTCAATTAATTTCATTCCCTTTTCTGTAGGGTAAAGTGCCTTTCCTTTTCTAATCACATACCCGACTTGAATAAGCCTCTCTATAATAGAAGCTCTTGTTGCAGGAGTTCCAAGTCCGCTGTCCTTGAGTTGCTCTTTTAACTCCTCATCTTCTACCAGTCGTCCGGCATTCTCCATGGCAGATAATAAAGTGGCCTCCGTATAAGGTTTTGGGGGAGAGGTCTTTTTCTTTTCGGTTTTTACATCCATAACTGTGACCGGATCTTCCTTTTTTAAAACAGGCAGTTCCTGCTCTTCTTCGTTCTTTTTGGCATCGTTTTTATAAAACAGCATCCATCCTAATTGGGAAACCATTTTACCCTTGGTAATAAAATGTTCATTTTCTATTTCCGTAATGACTTTTGTGATGGTATATTCATAATCGGCATAAAACACAGCAAAAAATCGTTTGACAATTAAACCATAAATTTTCTTTTCATCCTCTGTCAGCCTTTCCAGCTTGGGAAGCGAATCCGTTGGAATAATGGCATAATGGTCCGTTACCTTACTGTCGTCAACAATTCTTTTGGATATAGGAAGGTCTCCCCTATCTAAAATCGGTTGAACGAATCTGCTGTATACAGGAATATTTAATTTATGAAGCGTACTCTTTAAAACAGGTATCATATCCGTACTGACATAACGGCTGTCGGTTCTTGGGTAGGTGATCATCTTTCGCTTTTCATATAAATCTTGGGCAATGGATAAGGTCTTGCTGGCAGAAAATCCAAACATTTTGTTTCCGTCTCTTTGAAGCTCCGTTAAATCATATAAAAGAGGCGGAGCCTGTTTTTTCTTTTCTTGGGATAGATCCTTAATGATCCCACTCTTACCCTTTACTTTATCTGCGATTTTTAAAGCTTTTTCTTCTTCAAAAATTTTCGTTTCATTGTTCTTTAAATCAATCCAGGTCCCCTTAAATCCATTAAAATCTGCTTTTACTTCCCAGTAGTCCTTTGGAACAAATTCATCAATTTCCTTTTGCCTTTGCACCAAAATGCTTAAGGTTGGAGTCTGCACCCTGCCGATAGATAAAAGGACATTGTACCTGATACTAAAGGCACGGCTTGCATTCATACCCACCAGCCAATCTGCCTCCGAACGGCATTTTGCAGAATGATAAAGGGCATCATATTCTTCGCCTGGCTTTAAGGTTTCAAAACCTTTCTTTATTGCAGAATCGGTCATACTGGAAATCCAAAGCCTTTTAAAAGGCTTTTTGCATTTAACCGCTTCATAAATATATCTAAAAATCAGTTCCCCTTCTCTTCCGCTGTCCGTCGCACAGATAAGATAATCTATTTCTTTAGAATTCATAAGTTTTTTTAAAATATCAAACTGCTTTTTGGTTTTCCTCTCCGGCTTGGTTTTCATTTGTTCCGGAATAATCGGAAGGGTTTCATAGGACCATCGTTTATATTTCACATCATATTCTTCCGGTGTTAAAAGTCTAACCAGATGGCCTATCGCCCAGGTTACTATATACTTTTCTCCTATAAGGCAGCCCTCACCTTTTTCTTTGCATTCTAAAACCTTGGCAATGTCTTTGCCTACAGAGGGCTTTTCCGCAATAACTAAAATCTTTCCCATTGAATTCATCCTTTAAAGATTACTTTTATCTTATTTTATCATAAGAATGACAAGAATGCGACTACGTCGCACTTTTAAACTAAGAAAGTTTGGTCTCCATAAAAAGATAAAGTCCTCTTGCCGTTATCTTCGGCAAGAGGACTGATCATATAGTCTTATTAGTGGGTTAATACTTGTTCTCCAAAAATCTTTCCAGCTTCTTGAGCAATGTTTAAACCTGCTTCATTGGAGAATTTTATTCTAAGAGGAAAGGCTGGGCTATCTATTCCTCTATTGAGGATGAGATATTTTTGGGTAACTACAGTGAATCCGGAATCATTTAGATAATTTTCAATATGGGTAATGCCTTCTCCGCTCCAGCCAAAAGAACCGAAGGCGGCTGCGAATTTTCCGCTTGCATCCACATCTTTTAGAGCTTGAAGCAATTCTTCAACATTGCCTACCATATCTCCATATTTTGTTGAACTTCCAATTAAAACACCATCGGAGATTTTAATTCTATCTAAAACTTCATCTAAGTTTGAATTCTTTAAGTTAAATACATAGGGCTCAATACCAACTTCCTTAAGGCCTTCCGCTAATTTACCTGCAATTTTGCTCGTATTGCCTGTCATTGTTGAGAAGACAATCGTTACCTTCTTTGAACTTGCAGAATCTCCTAAGCTGCTCATTTCATCGTACATTCTGATAAAATCATTTACATTTTCTCTTAATATATAGCCATGGGATGGAGCAATGATCTCAATCTCCAAGTTACTGATTTTCTTTAGCATATCACGGACATATGGTCTGTGGGGTGCCATAATGAGTTGATAATAAACTTTGAAATCTTCAATATACTCCCCTTGAGCCAAGTCATTAAAGAGTTCCGTATTTGCTATATGGGTACTGAAGATATCGCAGGGGAATAAAGCTTTGTCTTCAATGCTGTAAGTAACCATTGTTTCTTCCGTATGAAGATAAGGGGTTTCAAAAAATTGAAGGGTTTTTCCGCCTATGTCTAATTTGTCTCCGTCATGAACAATAACAAATTCACGATTATGAAGCTTAAACATATCTTTTAAAAGTTCGCTGCCTATTTGTGTTGCAACAATTTTTGCATTCTTTGCTCTCGCTGCCAACGCTGGAAGTGCTCCTGCATGATCCGGCTCAACATGGTTAATAACGATATATTCAATGGTATTCAAGTCAATATGTTCACTTAGGCGATCCACATATTCTTTTGCAAAAGCAATGTCTACCGTATCGATTACCGTTGGCTTTTCAGTTGTTAAAAGATAGCTGTTGTAGGTTGTCCCTCTCTCAAGAATCAGTCTATGAAACGGTACTTTTCTATCGTCATTTTTACCTACCCAAAATACATTATCAGTTATTTTATTCATCATATATATCCCTCCATAAATTTTTTACTTATTTTAAATGAGATGAACTTCTGAAGTTTGTGCGTTCCTCTCTGATGGTTCAATGATACTATATTTATGGAGAGAAAACTGTGACTCGACTCATGATTTTACAAAAAAATAAGAGTA
>JAAYPH010000114.1 GCA_012519955.1 Candidatus Epulonipiscium sp. | reverse complement strand
GGAGTCATAAATAATGCTCCTAAGCCCTAGATTGTATTTTACTTAAGTTTATTCAGTTGTAAAACTAATTAATATTTTCTTCACCAACACCAGTTGACAAAGAACCATTATCTCTTGGAGAATTGAGGAGCTCTTCTTGCTGCTTTGAGTCCGTATTTCTTTCTTTCTTTCATTCTTGGGTCTCTTGTTAAGAAACCTGCTTTTTTAAGAGCTGGTCTAAGTTCAGCATCTGCTTGTAAAAGTGCTCTTGAAATTCCGTGACGGATTGCACCAGCTTGACCTGTGTATCCACCACCATGTACAGTTACTAATACGTCAAATTTGCTTAATGTATCTGTTAATACTAAAGGTTGTTTTGCGATAACCTTTAAAGTTTCTAATCCAAAATATTCATCGATGTCTCTTTTATTTATTTTAAAGTTTCCATTTCCAGGTACTAAATATACTCTTGCGATTGATTTTTTTCTTCTACCTGTTCCATAATATCTTACTTCAGCCATTCAGATATCCTCCCTTCGCTTCCTTAAAATTTGATTTCTAATACTTCTGGTTTTTGAGCTGCATGGTTGTGTTCAGCATCTCTATACACACGAAGTTTTTTAATCATTTGTCTTCCTAAGCTATTTTTAGGAAGCATACCTTTAATTGCTTGGTAAACAGCTTTTTCTGGTTTTGTTGCCATAAGATCTCTATATTTTACTTCTCTTAATCCACCAGGATGTCCTGTATGATATCTGAAATATTTTTGGTCTAATTTCTTTCCTGTTAATTTAACGTCTTTTGCATTGATGATGATTACATGATCTCCGGTATCTACATGAGGTGTATAAGTAGGCTTATGTTTTCCACGAAGAATCTTAGCAACTTCGGAAGCCAAACGTCCTAAAGTCATGTCTTTTGCATCAACAACATACCATTTTCTTTCGATTGTTTCAGCTTTCGCCATATATGTTGTATTCATTACATACCCTCCTTAATTCTTACAGTGTTCACGTCTCTATTTAAAATCCGGGGCTAAGGGATTTTAAAGTGGCATAATTACACAAAAACCATTATAGTACATCCACCCTGGCGTGTCAAGGAATATATTTTTATTAGAGGTTTTTTCCACCTCAAATTTCATAATTTATTTCTATCAATGTCAATCCTTGGGGCGGTGCCGTTTTTCCTGCTAAATTGCGGTTTTTAGATAAAATAATATCTTTAATATCTGAAGGTTCTTTCTTTCCTATACCTATTTCGATTAAAGTTCCTGCCATAATACGGACCATATTGTATAAAAATCCGTTGCCAGCTACTTTAAAGGTTATAAATGGACTCTGTTTCTGTACAGAAGCCTCATATATTGTCCTTATAGTTGTTTTTACTGAACTTCCTGCAGAACAAAAAGCTGCAAAATCATGAGTTCCAACAAAATGCTGTGCTGCTTCATTCATTGCATGAATATCTAAATCAGAAGATATAAATGCACTGATGTTCCTATATTGAGGAATTTGAAATTTCTCATTTAAGATTCGGTAATGATAAGTTTTTTTAATTGCACTATAACGCGGGTGAAAATCTTCTGGAACTTCTTTTGCATCCCTAATGACGATATCTTCCGGAAGAACCGAGTTTAGTGCGTAAGGAATTCTATCTACAGGAATATTCGTGTCTACGTGGATTAAGCCTCTCTGTCCTAAAGCATGTACTCCTGTGTCTGTTCTGCTGGCTCCAATTACTTTTAAATTTTGTCTGAATATCTTATAGCATGCTTCTTCTATTTTTTCTTGTATGCCTATGCCGTTATGCTGTCGCTGCCATCCATTATAATTGGTGCCGTCATATGCAATGGTAAGTAGAATGTTTTTCAATTGAAACACACCATTCCTTTTGACTATATAAAGTGGATCATAATCATTGCCGCTGTTAAAATGGTCATTACACCTATAGCAACATAATCCTGCTTTTCTATAACGAGCTGTTTCATTCTTGTTCTGTTTTCCCCGCCACGATAGCATCTTGCCTCCATTGCCATCGCCAATTCATCCGCTCTTCTAAAAGCTGAAATAAACAGGGGTACTAAAAGAGGAATCATGCTTTTTGCTCTTTTTACGATTCCACCACTTTCAAAATCCGCTCCCCTTGCCATTTGAGCCTTCATGATTTTATCTGTTTCTTCTAAAAGAATAGGGATAAAGCGAAGGGCAATGGTCATCATCATGGCTATTTCGTGAGCAGGAATTCCAATCTTTTTATACGGATTTAAAAGACTTTCTATCCCATCTGTTAACTGAATTGGTGATGTTGTAAGGGTTAATATGGATGAACCTATAATAAGAAAGATTAAGCGAATCGCCATTAATCCTGCCAGGTAAAGCCCTTCTCCGGTTATACGAAGACTTTTATATTGCCAAAGGATAGTTTCACCTGGTGTCATAAAAATATTTAAGGCTACGGTTATTAAGATGATAACAAAAATAGCCTTTAAACCTTTTAACATAAACTTAACAGGTACTTTGGATATTGCAATAATACAGGTTAGAAATACAAATGTCATAGCATACCCAATATATCTGTTGGCAATGAATAATGCAATAATAAAGACAAATGTTGATACAATCTTTACCCTTGGATCGAGTCTGTGAATCCAGGAATCTGTTGGGTAATATTGTCCAATAGTAATATCTCTAAGCATGTTTACACCTACTTCTGTTTTTTCAATAAGGCTGCTAATGCTTTAGCGCCTTCTTCAACTGTTAATATATTGGTAGAGACATCAAGGCCTTTTTGCTGTAACGCTTTCATGATATACATAATTTGTGGAGCCGCAAGACCCATTTTTTCTAATTGCTCTGCATGTTCAAAGACACTGCCTGGGGCACCGTCTAATGCAACGCTTCCTCTATGCATAACGATGATTCTATCTACGAGCTTTGCGATATCTTCCATGCTGTGGGATACTAAAATAACCGTAATCCCTAAGGATTTATGAAGCATTTGTATCTGTCCTAATATCTCATCTCTTCCTCTGGGATCAAGACCTGCCGTTGGTTCATCGAGAACCAAAACTTCAGGCTTCATAGCGAGAACACCAGCAATGGCTACCCTTCTTTTTTGTCCCCCGGAAAGTTCAAAAGGAGACTTTCCATACATTTCTTCTTTAATGCCCACCATGCTTAAGGCTTCTCTTACTCTATGTTCTACCTCATCCTTTGGTAAGCCCATATTCTCAGGTCCAAAAGCGACATCCTTAAAAATCGTCATTTCAAAAAGCTGATGCTCCGGATATTGAAAAACAAGCCCTACTTTTTGACGAATTTCTTTTAGGGATGTATTTTTATCACTTATATTTTGACCAAGAATAGTAATTTCTCCGCTGGTCGGCTTAAGAAGTCCGTTAAAATGTTGGATAAGGGTAGATTTGCCTGAGCCTGTGTGCCCTATAAGCCCGACAAATTGCCCTTTTTCTATATGAAGATTAATATTTTTAAGGGCAGTTTTTTCAAAAGGTGTCCCTTGACTATAAACGTGACTTACTTCTTTAAACTTAATTGCCATATCGCATCCACCACTTCTTCTATCGTAAGTATTTCTGTAGAAATATCAATCCCTTGCTTCTGCATATAATATGCCAGCTCGGTTACCTGAGGAACATCCAAGCCCAGATTCTTTAACGTTTCTACCTGACTGAAAATTTCTTTTGGAGTGCCATCCATTACAATTTTCCCATGATCCATCACCACAACTCGATCTGCATGAATGGCTTCTTCCATGTAGTGTGTAATATGAATAATGGTTATGTTTTCTTCTTTATTCAGCCGATGTATGGTTTCCATGACTTCTTTTCGGCCTACCGGGTCTAACATAGCCGTTGGCTCATCTAATATGATGCATTCCGGTCTCATGGCCATTACGCCTGCAATAGCGATTCTCTGCTTTTGTCCCCCGGATAATAGGTTTGGAGAATGGGTCATATATTCCGTCATTTGAACAGCTGCAAGTGCTTCATTGACACGGTTTCTGATTTTTTCTGGTTTTACTCCCAGGTTTTCAGGTCCAAAGGCAACATCTTCCTCTACGATTGCTGCAATGATTTGATTGTCGGGATTTTGAAAAACCATCCCGGCATTTTGACGAATATTCCAAAGGTTTCGCTCGTCCTTTGTGTCCATTCCTTTAATAAGAAGCGTTCCTCCTGTAGGATGCAAAATAGCATTCATATGCTTTGCCAATGTAGATTTGCCTGAACCGTTATGTCCCAATATAACGACAAATTGACCTTTTTCTATTTCTATATTCAAATTGTCTAATGCTCTAAAGGTATTTTCTATTTCACCCTTTTCATTATGGGTGAAATACTCATAAACAAGACCTTTTCCTGTTACGATTTTTTCCATATATTCACCAGCCTTCATGATCAATCCTTCATAACTCAAAATTGATTATTCTTCATGCAGATGAATAATCAATCTTCAATTATGAAATATACACATATAGGGATTAAGAAGAAATTCTTAATCCCTACGTATATGATTATACTAATTCAATAATTACTTCTTCTGCACCGTCACCTTTACGAGGTCCGATTTTGATGATTCTTGTATATCCACCATTACGGTCTGCATATTTAGGTGCTATATCGTTGAATAGTTTTTCAACCATATCCACTTTCTTAGTGTTCTTTCTTTTCTTCACATCGCTAGTTTCTGTTACAGGGTATAATACCTTTAACATTTGTCTTCTAGCATGAAGGCGAGAAGCGTTGTCTTTTTTGATTGTCTTTTCCACTTCATCAAAAACAGTCACTTTCTTGCCATTAACCACTTCTTTTACGCGGTTTCCTTTTGCATCTTTTCTTGCTACTTTAGCTTTAACGCTTACTTCAGTAAAGTTATCCTTTTCTTTTACAGCAAGGGTGATGAGCTTCTCAGCAATCTTTCTAACTTCTTTTGCTTTTTGCTCTGTTGTTCTAATTTTGCCATGATATAATAAATTGGTCACTTGGTTTCTCAAGAGCGCTTTACGCTGAGATGAAGTGCGTCCTAACTTTCTGTATCCAGCCATTGTTCAACCTCCTTTTCATGAATATCAACGAGTTTAGTCATCACTGGGCTTTAATGAAAATCCTAAGTCAGCCAGTTTGTTCAGAACTTCTTCTAATGATTTGCGTCCTAAGTTGCGGACTTTCATCATTTCTTCTTCTGTGCGGTTAGTTAAGTCTTCAACTGTATTAATACCTGCTCGTTTTAAACAGTTATAAGAACGCACAGATAAATCCAGTTCTTCTATACTCATTTCTAACACTTTTTCTTTTTTGTCTTCTTCTTTTTCCACCATTACTTCTACATTTTTTGCATTTTCAGACAGATTAATGAACAAATTGAGATGTTCACTTAATACTTTGGCTCCCAGGCTAATTGCTTCGTCCGGTTTCTTAGTGCCGTTGGTCCATACTTCTAAAGTCAATTTATCGTAATCGGTAATTTGACCTACTCTAGTATTTTCAACAGTAAAATTAACCCTTCTTACAGGGGTAAAGATAGAATCTACAGGTATTACCCCTATGGGCTGGTCTTTTCTTTTGTTTCTGTCCGCACTTACATAGCCTCTGCCTTTTACAATTGTCATTTCCATAAATAACTTACTATCAGGTCCGCCACTTAAAGTAGCAATATGAAGATCAGGATTTAAGATCTCGATATCTGAATCCACCTTAATATCTGCAGCCGTAACAACACCTTCGCCCTCAGCTTCAATATAGGCAATTTTTGTATCATTACTGTCACTAAGGCTTTTAATATCTAAGTTCTTAATGTTTAAGATGATCTCTGTTACATCTTCTTTTACTCCAGGAATTGTGCTGAATTCATGGAGTACGTTTTCAATCTTCACACTGCTTACTGCAGCACCCGGAAGAGAAGAAAGGAGTATTCTTCTTAGACTATTTCCAAGAGTTGTTCCGTATCCTCTTTCAAGAGGCTCAACAACAAAACGTCCGTATTTTCCATCTTCTGATAGTTCGGCAATTTCAATGCGAGGTTTTTCAAATTCAAACACCCGATAAACCCTCCTTTTTGGTTTTTAATCATACTGAGGGTGATAATTATTCTACTAACTATTTGGAATATAACTCTACGATAAGTGTTTCTTGAATTTCAACATCGATTTGATCTCTGTTTGGTACAGAAACAATTTTACCGCTTAAGTTATCTTTATCAGCTTGAAGCCATTCGGGTACAAGTCTAGATCCTGTTGTTTCAACGATATCCTTAAATCTTTGTAAGGATTTGGAATCTTCTTTGATTTCAATAACATCTCCAACTCTTACTTGGTAAGATGGAATGTTTACTCTCTTGCCATTTACTAAAATATGGTTGTGACGAACTACTTGTCTAGCTTCTGTTCTAGAACGTCCATATCCTAAACGATAAACTACGTTATCCAATCTTAGCTCTAACAAGCGAAGCAAGTTTTCCCCTGTGATTCCAGGAGTACGATCAGCTTCTTCAAAGTAATTAGCAAATTGTGTTTCAAGAACGCCATAAATTCTTTTAGCTTTTTGCTTTTCACGAAGCTGAAGTCCATATTCAGACAATTTCTTTCTATTTTGACCATGTTGTCCTGGAGCGTAAGGTCTTCTGTCTACAGGACATTTTGGTGAAAAACATTTATCTCCTTTTAAATACAGCTTCTGCCCTTCTCTGCGGCATAATCTGCATACAGGTCCGATATGTCTAGCCATTAAGTTTACACCTCCTAAAACTATACTCTTCTACGTTTTGGTGGACGACATCCATTATGAGGAACTGGAGTTACGTCTTTAATCATGGTTACTTCTAATCCTGCTGCTTGAAGCGCACGAATAGCTGCTTCTCTACCGGATCCAGGACCTTTTACTAAAACTTCAACAGATTTCAAACCGTAATCCATTGCTGCTTTTGCTGCAGTATCTGCCGCCATTTGAGCTGCATATGGAGTAGATTTTCTTGATCCTCTAAAGCCTAATTGACCGGCACTTGCCCATGAAAGAGCGTTTCCGTTTGTATCAGTTAACGTTACAATTGTATTGTTAAAAGTAGACTGAATGTGCGCTTGGCCACGGTCAACATGTTTTTTGTCGCGGCGTCTGCGGGTTGTTCCCTTTTTAGCTACTTTCTTTGCCATTCTACATAACCTCCCTTATGCATTATTTTTTCTTATTCGCAACAGTTCTTTTTGGTCCTTTTCTTGTTCTTGCATTGGTCTTAGTCTTTTGTCCTCTTACAGGAAGACCTTTTCTGTGACGAATTCCTCTATAACATCCGATTTCCATAAGACGTTTGATATTTAATGCAACTTCTCTACGTAAATCCCCTTCAATCATATAGGATTTTTCAATGATATCACGAAGTTTTGCTGCTTCATCGTCAGTTAAATCTCTTACTCTTGTATCTGGATTGATTCCTGCTTCTGCTAAAATTTTATTTGAAGTAGCGCGACCAATTCCATAAATATAAGTAAGACCGATTTCTACACGCTTATCTCTTGGTAAATCTATACCTGCAATACGTGCCATATAGCTCGTGCACCTCCTACAATCTTGTTTTAATCTCTATCACTTACATCATTATCTTCTATCAGCAATTTTTTTCTTACAGCCGCTTATGAGATTATATAATAAATTATATAATTTATCAATTATTTTTACTTGCAAATTTATCATTAAGCTTGCCCAAGGATGCTTGCCCCTCGAGCAAGCATATATTAATTATTAACCTTGTTTTTGCTTATGTTTTGGATTTTCGCAAATAACACGAATGCGACCTTTTCTTTTGATCACTTTACATTTTTCGCAAATCGGTTTTACGGAAGGTCTTACTTTCATTTGCTTAGCTCCTTTCCTCTTCTCGAACTATTTAGATCTCCAAACAATTCGGCCTTTTGTTAGATCATAGGGAGAAAGTTCGATTGTAACTTTATCTCCCGGCAAAATGCGAATAAAGTTCATTCGAAGCTTCCCGGAAATATGCGCCAAAATTTTGTGTCCGTTTTCCAGTTCAACTTGGAACATTGCATTCGGTAATTTCTCAAGCACAGTTCCTTCTACTTCTATTACATCACTCTTCGCCAAGGTATCATGCCTCCTCATTTATTGCTTTTACAGAAGAAGGATAATAAGATCTTAATGCCTTTCTTATATCAGCATCCTTTAATCCTATACCTTCTTCTAATTTGGTTTTTATATCCTCTACGATATCATGTGTCTTTTGCACATGCATTATTTTTTTCTTCTTTGGCTTTTCCAGTTTTCTCAGATCGCCGTCTACTAAATATAGATATTGATTTTCTATGTTTACAATAATAAACGGTCTTCCTTTGTCTCGACCTGATTTTGAAAATACAACTTGCCCGATGGTGTATTCATTCATATTTTACTCATCCAATCCTATTACAATATTGTAAGAATTTCAGGTTCGCCATCTGTTATAGCAATAGTATGTTCATAATGGGCTGAGAGAGAGCCGTCTCTTGTAACAACAGTGTCATTACTTAATATCCTTACTTCATAGCTTCCTACATTGACCATTGGCTCTATTGCAAGAACCATACCTTTACGTAATTTAGGTCCTCGCCCAGGCACCTTATAGTTTGGAATCTGAGGTTCTTCATGCAGTTTTCTTCCTACTCCATGACCAACAAGGTCTCGAACAACAGAAAATCCATTAGACTCAACATACTCTTGTATTGCAGCAGATATTTCATATAAATGATTACCCGCTTTTGCATATTGGATACCTTTATAAAAACTATCTCTTGTAACTTGAATTAGTTTTTTGGTCTCTTCGGGTACCTCTCCAATAGCATGGGTTTTTGCTCCATCGGAATGATATCCATCTAAACATACACCAATATCAATGCCAATGATATCTCCATCTTTTAATTTAACATCCTTACTAGGAATTCCATGGACGACCTCTTCATTAACTGATGCACATATAGATGCGGGAAAACCGTATAATCCTTTAAATGAAGGAACAGCACCTTGACTACGAATAAATTCTTCAGCAATCTGATCTAATTCCAGTGTAGTAATTCCTGGTCTAAGCGCATGGGCAAGGAGTTCGTGTGTTTTTGCTAAAATCAAACCTGCTGAGCGAATCTTTTTGATCTCTTCATCAGATTTTATGATTATACCCACTATTTACTCACTTCCAATGCTTCTTTAATCCGATTACTTATTTCTTCTACATCGCCAACACCGTCTACAGTTGAAAGTATTCCCCTGTTTTGATAGTATTCAATCAACGGTTTTGTTTGTTCATGATAAATTTCCAGTCTTTTTCTAACAGTTTCCTCTTTGTCATCGTCCCGTTGAATTAAATTTGAACTGCATTCGTCACAAATGTTTTCTTCTGCAGGTTTTTTAAACTCAACGTGATATGAAGCACCACATTGTGGGCATACACGTCTTCCGCTCATTCTCGTAATAATATTTTCATCTGGGACATGAACATTCACTGCTCTGTCAAGTTTTATACCCATTTGATCCAATGCTTCATCCAATGCTTTAGCTTGTGGAATAGTCCTTGGAAATCCGTCCAATATAAAACCATTCTTGCAATCATCTTGAGTAAGTCGGTCTTTTACGATTTCAACTACCAGTTCATCTGGTACTAAAAGACCTTTATCCATATATTCTTTAGCTTTTTTGCCTAAATCCGTTTCATTCTTTATATTCGCTCTGAGTATATCCCCAGTAGAAATCTGAGGAATATTATATGCCTTGGAAAGAAGTAGTGCTTGTGTTCCTTTGCCAGCTCCCGGTGCACCTAACATAATTAATCTCATAATGGTCTCCTCCTTACAGGCTTTAGCTTAAAAAGCCTTTATAATGCCTCATTAGCATTTGAGCTTCCATTTGTTTAACAGTTTCTAACGCTACACCTACTACGATAAGTAATGAGGTTCCTCCGAATCCAACATTCATCTTAAAGATCGCCTGCAGCGCTAAAGGCATAAGTGCGATAATCGCTAAGAAAATCGCTCCAACCAGTGTGATTTGGTTAACAACTTTAGTTAAATAATCAGCTGTTGGTTTTCCTGGTCTGATCCCTGGAACGAATCCTCCGTTTTTCTTCATGTTATTAGCAACTTCTATTGGATTAAATGTAATCGTTGAATAGAAGAAGGTGAAGAAAAGAATCAGGAGTGCATAAAGCACTGCTCCAAAAGGATGGGTCCAACGTAGCCAAGCTAAAATTTTACCCCACACCCCTGTTGGATTAGCTACAAAGAAATTAGTAACGATCTCAGGAAATTGAAGTAAAGACATAGCAAAGATAATTGGAATAACTCCTGCTAAGTTAACTTTCACAGGAATATGGGAGGATTGTCCTCCATATACCTTTCTTCCTGATGTTCTTTTAGCATATTGAACAGCAATTCTTCTTTCTCCTTGTTGTACTAAAACAACAAAAGCAATCATAATCGCAAAGATTACTACTAAGATTGCTGTAAGAATGTAATTCTTGTAACTAAGAAGTACATTGATTCCTACAGGTAATCTGGAAACAATGTTTACAAAAATAATTAATGAGATTCCATTGCCGATCCCTTTTTCGGTAATCTGCTCTCCAATCCACATCATAAAAGCAGTTCCGGCTACAAAAGAAAGAATTGCAACAATCCAAGACCATAAATTTGGATTAACTAAAATATTTTGTGCGCGCATAGCAAAGGTGAATCCCCAAGCTTGGATAGCTGCTAATACAATGGTTAAATACCTTGTATATTTTGCAATCTTTTTTCTTCCTTCTTCTCCTTCTTTAGCTATTTCCTCTATTTTAGGAATAGCTATTTGAAGAAGTTGAAGAATAATGGATGCATTAATATAAGGAACGATTCCCATTGCAAAAATAGTCATATTTTGCAATGCACCACCGGAAATCATGTCAAAAAGCCCTAAAGCTCCTCCCTGCTGTTGCAATAAATTCTTGATTGCAGAGGCATTAACACCAGGAACAGGAATATGGGCTCCTAAACGAATTACTAGCAGCATCATAAATGTATAGATTAATCTTTTTCTTAAATCAGGTATCTTCCAGGCGTTTCTAAGGGTATTAAGCACCTAAATCACCTCTGCTTTTCCACCGGCAGCTTCAATCTTTTCTACTGCTGATTTGCTGTATTGATTCACCATTACAGTCAATTTCTTGGTTAGGTCTCCATTTCCGAGAATTTTTACGCCGTCCTTAGGATTCTTGATAATACCTGCTTCTTTTAAAGTATCTACAGTAACCACTGTATTATCTTCAAAGATATTCAAACGGTCTACATTGATTGCTATGATTTCTTTACTATTTCTATTTGTAAATCCTCTTTTAGGAATACGTCTGTAAAGAGGCATTTGTCCGCCTTCAAATCCAGGTCTTACTCCACCGCCTGAACGTGCTTTTTGACCTTTATGTCCCTTTCCTGCAGTTTTACCTGCACCGGAACCATGACCTCTTCCTTTTCTGAATCGGTTTTGTTTGGAACCTTCTGCTGGTCTTAACTCACTTAAGTTCATCTTGGCACCTCCTTTAAAATCTTATCTTCTTATATTTCTTCAACCTTTACTAAATGTGCAATTCTGTTAATCATTCCACGAATGGCTGCATTGTCTTGATGTTCTACAGTCTTATGCAATTTTGTAAGACCCAAAGCTTGTGCTGTGAGCTTTTGCTTTGGTTTTGCACCAATTGTGGATTTTACCAATGTGATTTTTAATTTAGACATCGCAATTCCTCCTTTATCCTAGAAGTTCTTCTAATGTTTTACCACGTAATTTTGCAACGTCTTCTGGATTTTTAAGATTTTTTAATGCTTCGATCGTTGCATTAACAACGTTTCTCTTATTATTGGAACCCAAGGATTTTGTTCTAATATTGCGAATTCCTGCTAATTCAAGCACCGCACGAGCTGGTCCTCCTGCAATTACTCCAGTACCTTCTGCAGCGGGTTTTAATAATACTCTAGCACTGCCGAATTCACCGATAAATTCATGAGGAATACTGTCGTTTGCATCTCTTGGAACAAATACTAAATTTTTCTTAGCATCTTCTATAGCTTTTTTAATTGCATCAGGAATTTCAGTTGATTTTCCTAATCCAGCACCTACGTATCCGTTTTCGTCACCAACAACTACTAAAGCAGAGAATCGGAAGTTTCGTCCACCTTTAACTACCTTGGTAACCCTTTTTATTGTAACAACTCTTTCTTTTAAGTCCATATTGCTTGTGTCGACTTTAGTTCTAGGCATCTTTTTCCCTCCTTTACTAGAATTGTAACCCAGCTTCTCTAGCTGCATCTGCTAATGCTTTTACTTTACCGTGATATATATATCCTCCACGATCGAATACCACTTCAGTAACTCCTTTATCTAAAGCTCTACGAGCAACTATTTCGCCTACTACTTTAGCTGCTTGTACAGTATTAGTTTTTTCAAGCTGTTTCGTAATATCTTTTTCCAATGTTGATGCAGCAACTACTGTAGTTCCTTTAACATCATCAATGATTTGTGCATAGATATGTTTATCACTTCTAAATACGGATAATCTAGGTCTTTGAGTTGTGCCTTGGATTTTCTTGCGTATTTTTAAGTGTTTTTTTGCACGAACTTCAGAACGAGATTCTTTTCGAATCATGTGGATTTCACCCCTTTTCTATTACTTACCGGTTTTACCTTCTTTTCTTCTAATCACTTCGTCAGCGTATTTGATTCCTTTGCCTTTATAAGGTTCTGGAGGACGTTTGAATCGAATTTCAGCTGCATATTGACCAACTTTTTCTTTGTCGATTCCGCGAACGATGATTTTGTTTTGTCCTTCTACTACACTTTCAATGCCTTCTGGATCTTCCATTTCAACAGGATGGGAATATCCTAAGGATAATACTAATTTTTTACCTTGTTTTTGCGCTCTATATCCTACACCGTTGATTTCCAATACTTTAGAGTATCCGTTTGTTACACCCTCTACCATATTGGCAACCAGTGTTCTTGTTAAACCATGCAGTGCTCTATGCTTTTTAAGATCACTTGGTCTTGTTACTACTACTTGATTATCTTCAACCGCTACATTGATTTCAGCGGGTAATTTTCTTTCTAAGGATCCTTTTGGTCCTTTTACGGTTACAAGATTTCCATCACCAATTTTTACTTCTACTCCTGATGGAATTGTAATCGGCAATTTACCAATTCGTGACATGGTTGCACCTCCTTAAGCTTATTACACTCTCATCATTATTCATATTTTATTACCAAATAAATGCAACTACTTCTCCACCAACGCCTAATTTTCTAGCGTCTCTATCTGTTAATAAACCTTTGCTTGTAGAAATAATTGCTGTACCAAGCCCACCTAATACTTTAGGCAATTCGTCTTTACCAGCAAATACTCTAAGTCCTGGTTTAGAAATTCTTTTTAAGCCGGAAATAACTTTTTCGTTCTTATCTTTTCCGTATTTTAATGTGATACGAATTGTAGCTTTCGCGCCATCTTCAATGATTTCGTATCCTCTAATATATCCTTCGTTTAATAATATATCCGCGATTGCTTTTTTCATTTTTGATGCAGGTATATCTACTGTATCATGTTTTGCGATATTAGCATTTCTGATTCTTGTTAGCATATCTGCAATTGGATCACTCATTGTCATTGAATGTACCTCCTTCCCCTATTTTACCAGCTAGCTTTTTTAACACCTGGAATTTGACCTTTATACGCCAGTTCTCTAAAGCAAATACGGCATACACCGAATTTTCTCAAATATGCATGAGGTCTTCCACAGATTCTACAACGATTATAAGCTCTTGTCGAAAACTTCGGCGTACGTTGTTGCTTAATCTTCATTGACTTTTTTGCCATTCGTTACCCTCCTTTTATTACTTTCTAAATGGCATTCCAAACAATCTCAACAATTCACGAGCTTCTTCGTCCGTGTTTGCTGTGGTAACAAAAATAACGTCCATACCTCTTACTTTATCAATCTTATCATATTCTATTTCAGGGAATATCAACTGTTCTTTGATTCCTAATGCATAGTTTCCTCTTCCATCGAATGCATCAGGGTTAACTCCTCTAAAGTCACGAACACGAGGCAAAGCCAAGTTGATTAAACGATCAATAAAATCATACATTCTTTCTCCACGAAGAGTTACTTTACATCCTATTGGCATACCTTCACGGATTTTGAATGCAGCCACAGACTTTTTAGCTTTTGTAACAACAGGTTTTTGTCCGGAAATAATAATTAAATCGCTTACTGCAGATTCAAGTACTTTTGGATTGTCTTTAGCTTCTCCAACTCCCATATTGATGATTACTTTTTCAATCTTGGGCACTGCTAATTTATTTTTATATCCGAACTTTTTCATCATTGCATCTACTATTTCGTTCTCGTATATTTCTCTAATTCTACTCAAAGCTTACCCTCCTTCCGATGCTTAATCAATTACTTCTCCTGTAGATTTTGCTACTCTATAGCGAACGGCTTTTTGACGTCCGTTTCTTTCTTCCATTACTACTTTTACTCCCAATCTTGTAGTCTTTCCGTTATGCAAATACATTACATTGGAAACATGAATAGGAGCTTCTTGATGAATAATTCCGCCCTGTCCCATTGGATTAGCTTTTTTATGTTTTGTAATCATATTAACGCCTTCAACGATTACACGACCATTTTTACGGTCAACTTGTAATATCTTGCCTTCTTTTCCGGCGTCTTTTCCAGTAATTACTCGAACTGTATCGCCTTTTTTAAGTCTAATTTTCACTCAAAACACCTCCTTATAGTACTTCTGGTGCCAAGGATAAAATCTTCATATATTTCTTTTCTCTTAATTCTCTTGCAACTGGTCCGAAAATACGAGTTCCCCTTGGGTTCTTATCTTCTTTGATTATAACTGCTGCGTTATCATCAAATTTGATGTAGGAACCGTCTGGTCTTCTAACTTCTTTAACAGTTCTTACAACAACTGCTTTAACAACGTCACCTTTCTTTACAACACCACCGGGTGTTGCATCTTTAACCGAAGCAACGATTACATCTCCAACACTCGCATATCTAACTTTAGATCCTCCCAAAACTCGGATGCATAAAAGTTCTTTTGCTCCAGTGTTGTCTGCAACATTTAATCTGCTTTCTTGTTGAATCATAATATACCCTCCTTTCGAGTCGAGACATTATTTTGCTTTTTCTACGATCGAAACTAATCTCCATCTCTTATCTTTGGACAGTGGTCTTGTTTCCATCACTTTTACACGATCGCCGATTTTACATTCGTTATTTTCATCATGCGCTTTTAATTTATAAGTTCTCTTCACGATTTTCCCATATAAAGGATGTTTAACATTATTCTCAACAGCCACAACTATGGTTTTATCCATCTTGTCACTGACTACTTTACCGATTAATGTCTTACGAAGATTTCTTTCTCCCACAGTGAATTCCTCCTTCCGTAACAATCATTATGCGTTGGAACGTTGTGTAATGATTGTTTGAATTCTTGCAATGTTTTTTCTCACTTCTCTGATTCTTGCTGTGTTGTTTAATTGATTGGTTGCATTTTGAAATCTTAAGTTGAATAATTCCTTTTTAGCAGAAACTAACTCTAACTTTAATTCATCTGAAGTTTTGTTTCGTAATTCTTCTAAATATACATTACTCTTCACTACTATCACCGTCCATTTCTTGTTCTGCACGTGATACAATTTTACATTTAATTGGCAATTTGTGCATTGCAAGACGTAAAGCTTCTCTCGCAGTTTCTTCTGCTACTCCTGCAAGTTCAAACATTACTCTGCCTGGTTTAACTACTGCTACCCAATATTCTGGGGATCCTTTCCCCTTACCCATACGAGTTTCTGCTGGTTTTTGTGTGATTGGTTTGTCAGGGAATATTTTAATCCAAACTTTACCACCACGTTTGATATATCTTGTCATAGCGATACGGGCAGCTTCTATTTGATTTGAAGTAATCCAGCTTGGTTCTTCAGCTACAAGCCCAAATTCACCGTAAGTGATTTTATTACCACGGGTAGCTTGCCCTGTCATACGCCCACGAAATTGTTTACGACGTTTTACTCTTTTAGGCATTAACATTATTCATCGCTCCCTTCCTTTTTAGCTCTTTGAGGAAGAATTTCACCTTTATAAATCCAAACTTTTACACCGATCTTACCATAAGTTGTGTTTGCTTCTGCAAATCCATAGTCAATGTCTGCTCTTAAAGTTTGTAGAGGAATAGTTCCTTCATGATAATGCTCTGTACGAGCAATTTCTGCGCCGCCTAAACGACCGGAACAAGCTACTTTGATTCCTTGCGCGCCAGCTTTCATTGCTCTTCCCATTACTTGCTTCATTGCTCTTCTGAAGGAAATACGGTTTTCTAATTGAAGTGCAACGTTTTCAGCTACTAATTGTGCATCAATTTCTGGTTTTTTAACTTCAACAATGTTAATCATAACTTTGTTTTCTGTTAGCTTCTGAAGCTCATTGCGTAAGTCTTCAATAGAAGCTCCCCCTTTACCAATTACAATACCTGGTTTGGAGGTGTGAATATGCACTTTTACTCTTTCTGCCGCTCTTTCTATTTCAATATTAGAAATTCCTGCTTCATATAATTTGCTTTTAATATAAGTTCTTAACTTATTGTCTTCTATCAATAAATCGGCAAAATTCTTCTTTGGTGCGTACCACTTGGCGCTCCAGTCTTTAATAATACCGACTCTTAAGCCGTGGGGATTAACTTTTTGTCCCATACCTAACCTCCTTATCTTTCATTAAGTACAATCGAAATATGACTGGTCTGTTTCTCTATACGATATGCCCTTCCTTGCGCTCTTGGGCGAATTCTCTTCATTTTTGGTCCTTTGTTTGCATATGCTTCTTGTACAAAGAGTTTGGAAGCATCCATTCCTTGGTTGTTTTCTGCATTCGCTACTGCTGATTTTAATACTTTTTCAATGATTCTCGCAGCAGTTCTTGGAGTATATGCAAGGATAGCAAGTGCTTCTCCTGCTCCTTTACCTTTTATTGTATCAAGAACAATCTTTGCCTTAGATGCAGATACTCTTGCATATCTTACATGAGCTTTAGGTCTTGTATCTTTATTTTCGTTTCTCGCTCTTTTGATTTGACTTCTATGTCCTTTAGCCATGAAGCAGCCCTCCTTCCATCAAAATTAACGTACTCTTGATTTCTTTTCTGCGTCTTTTCCGTGTCCTCTATAGGTTCTTGTTAACGCAAATTCTCCTAATTTATGACCAACCATGTCTTCTGTAATGTATACAGGAACATGTTTTCTTCCATCATGAACAGCAATTGTGTGTCCAACCATTTGTGGGAAAATTGTTGAACGGCGAGACCAAGATTTAATAACCTTTTTATCTCCGCTTTTATTCATTGCATCAATTGCTTTTAACAGATGGTCATCTGCAAAAGGTCCTTTTTTAAGGGATCGACCCATAAATGCTCCTCCTTCCGATTTCTAGCTCATATAAAGCTATAATCTAAATTTACTTTTGACCTCTTCTACGAACGATTAATTTATTTGAAGCTTTATTTTTCTTTCTTGTCTTAAGTCCAAGAGCTGGTTTACCCCATGGTGTAGATGGTCCTGGACGTCCGATAGGTGATCTACCTTCTCCACCACCGTGTGGATGGTCGTTAGGGTTCATTACAGATCCACGAACTGTAGGACGGATTCCCATATGACGTTTTCTTCCTGCTTTACCAACATTGATAAGTTCGTGATCAAGATTTCCTACTTGTCCTATGGTAGCTCTACAGCCGATTGGAATCATTCTTGTTTCGCCAGAAGGTAATTTAATAGTTGCATACTTTCCTTCTTTAGCCATTAATTGAGCAGAAGCTCCTGCAGAACGAACAAGCTGTCCGCCTTTTCCTGGCTTCATTTCAATGTTATGAATGGTTGTACCTACAGGGATAAATTGCAGAGGAAGCGCATTACCTACACGGATTTCTGCATTTTCTCCATTCATAATTTTATCTCCTACTTTTAAACCGTTAGGAGCTAAAATATATGCCTTTTCACCATCAACATAGTGCAATAAAGCAATATTTGCTGTTCTGTTTGGATCGTATTCGATGGATGCAACTCTTGCAGGCACCCCGTCTTTATTTCTCTTGAAATCGATGATTCTATATTTTGTTCTAACTCCGCCTCCACGATGGCGAACTGTTATTTTCCCTTGGTTATTTCTACCTGAATGTTTTTTCAAAGATACCACTAATGATTTTTCTGGAGTGGTCTTTGTAATTTCTTCAAAGGTAGACGAAGTCATTTGTCTTCTTGAAGGGGTATATGGATTGTATTTTTTAATACCCATCGTATTCACTCCTTTCAACTTCTTTACACGTTCCCTGGTGTTTCTTCACTTATTTAACTACATTCCTTCAAAAAAGTCAATGTCTTTGCTTTCTGCAGTTAATTTAACAATTGCTTTTTTGGTTTTTGCAGTTTTTCCGAAGGTCATTCCTCTTCTTCTTGTTTTTCCGTCTTGATTAATGGTGTTTACTTTTTCTACTTTTACACCTTCAAACATTTTCTCTACAGCATCTTTAACCTGAGTTCTTGTTGCTGATGGATGCACAAGGAAGGTGTATTTTTTGTCTGCCATTTGGTTCATACTTTTTTCAGTAATAACTGGTTTTAAAATGACATCATAGTATTTCAAATCTGCCATTATGCATACACCTCCTCGATATTTTGCAATACATCTTTAGAAATAACAAATGTATCGTATTTTAAGATATCATACACATTAATGTTATTTACAGAGATTGTTTTTACAGTTGGGATATTTCTTGCGGATAACACCACATTTTTATCGTCGTTCACGATTAATGCTTTAGTTAATTTAAGGTTGTCTAAAACCTTTTTCATTTCTTTAGTTTTGATTGTATCTAATTTTAATTCGTCTAAAACGATGAATTTGTTTTCTTGTACTTTGCTTGTTAATGCAGATTTAAGAGCTAATCTTTTTACTTTCTTATTTAATTTGAAAGAATAGTCTCTTGGCTTTGGAGCAAATACAATACCGCCACCAGTCCATTGTGGTGCACGAATGGATCCTTGTCTTGCTCTTCCTGTTCCTTTTTGTCTCCAAGGCTTTCTTCCGCCTCCACGTACTTCTGCACGAGTCTTAGCACTTTGTGTACCTTGTCTTTGGTTTGCTAAGTACTGTACTACTGCAGCATGAAGCACATGTTCGTTTACTTCTACTCCGAAAATTGCATCATTTAATTCGATTTCTCCAACTTGCTGTCCGCTCATATTATACACAGCAACTTTAGCCATAATAGTTTCCTCCTTTCTCACAATGTCAACTATGCGTTTTTAACACTGTCTTTTACTAATACAATTGACTTTTTAGGTCCGGGAATCGCACCTTTAACAAGAAGTAAGTTCTTGCCAGCGTCCACACGTACAACTTCAAGATTTTGAACTGTTACTTGTTCAGCACCCATATGTCCTGGAAGTTTCTTTCCTTTGAATACTCTTGATGGGAAAGAACTTGCTCCCATTGAACCCGCAGCTCTGTGATATTTAGAACCATGTGCCATGGGTCCTCTATGTTGACCATGTCTTTTAATAGCACCTTGGTATCCTTTACCTTTAGAAATACCGGTTACATCAACTTTATCTCCAGCAGCAAAGATATCTGCTTTGATTTCGCTGCCTACTTCATAGCTGCTGATGTCTTCTAAACGGAATTCTTTTAATCTTCTTTTTGGCGCCACTCCAGCTTTTTCAAAATGACCTTTCATTGGTTTATTTGTATGCTTATCTTTAGCATCAACAAATCCAACCTGGATAGCATTATATCCGTCATTTTCAACTGTTTTCTTTTGAACTACTACACAAGGTCCTGCTTCTAAAACAGTAACAGGAATTTGTCTGCCATTTTCATCGAAAATCTGAGTCATACCAATTTTTCTTCCTAAAATAGCTTTCTTCATGATTACACCTCCTATTAATCTACAGCGGATTGTATCTACATACAATCATCCTAGATAGATTCATATCTTCGATCTGTATCTTTGATGCTGAATCTATTTCCAAAAACCTTATTTTACATCTACTTTAATGTCTACACCTGCAGGCAAGTCGAGACGCATTAGGGCATCTACAGTCTTAGGTGTTGGCACAACAATATCAATCAATCTTTTATGTGTTCTCATTTCGAACTGTTCTCTGGAATCTTTATATTTGTGAACCGCTCTTAAAATTGTAACCACTTCTTTTTTAGTTGGCAATGGAATAGGTCCACTTACTTTTGCTCCAGTCTTTTTAGCTGTGTCAATGATTTTTTCAGCTGATTGATCGATTAATTTGTGATCGTACGCCTTTAAGCTAATTCTGATTTTTTGATTTGCCATAAAAAAAGTCCCCTCCTTTTCGCACTTTTAGTTTAGTACGACAAGTGGTGACTGCACACTCATCCGGGTGTATCTAAAAATACACAACTGCATATAAAAATGCAATTCCCTCGATATGGTACAGTGACCTTGTCGCCCCGTTTCTTGAACTGGACATTGCTCAGTGAAAATTATCCCGTGTTACGGCAACCTTTCACATCATCGCTCTCAATGTCACAACATCAATGAGTATACAATAAAATCTCTTGTTTTGCAAGGGTTTTTTTCATTTATTCCTCATTTTCTTGTAGAAAATTTATCCAAGCTTTCGTAGAAAAAATTTATTATTTGGCTGTTCTTGAATAAGCTTGTTTTTATTTTTCAGGAATTAAAAAATCACATCCCGAATGGGATGTGATTTAATGTTTAATTTTCTATTATTCAATAATTTCTGCTACTGTACCAGCACCAACTGTTCTACCACCTTCACGGATAGCAAAACGAAGTCCTTTTTCCATAGCGATAGGAGCGATAAGTTCAATTGTCATTTCAACGTTATCTCCAGGCATGCACATTTCTACGCCTTCTGGTAAGGAGATAACACCTGTTACGTCTGTTGTTCTGAAATAGAACTGTGGTCTGTAGTTTGCGAAGAATGGAGTATGACGTCCACCTTCTTCTTTCTTAAGAACGTAAACTTGAGCTTTGAATTTTGTATGAGGAGTAATGCTTCCTGGTTTAGCTAATACTTGTCCTCTTTCGATTTCTGTTCTTTGAACACCACGAAGAAGTGCTCCAATGTTGTCCCCAGCTTGTGCTTGGTCTAATAATTTACGGAACATTTCTATTCCAGTTACAACTACTTTTCTGGATTCTTCAGAAAGACCTACGATTTCAACTTCGTCTTGTACTTTAAGTATTCCACGTTCTACTCTACCAGTAGCAACTGTTCCACGTCCTGTAATGGAGAATACGTCTTCTACAGGCATAAGGAATGGTTTGTCAACGTCTCTTTCTGGAGCTGGGATGTAAGAGTCAACAGCTTCGAATAATTCAAGGATTTTGTCTCCCCATTCGCTGCTTGGATCTTCTAATGCTTTAAGAGCAGATCCTCTGATTACTGGAATGTCATCTCCTGGGAATTCATATTCATTTAATAATTCACGAATTTCCATTTCAACTAAGTCAAGTAATTCTTCATCGTCTACCATGTCACATTTGTTCATGAATACTACGATGTAAGGAACACCTACCTGACGGGAAAGAAGAATATGTTCTCTTGTTTGAGCCATAGGACCATCAGTTGCAGCAACAACGATGATAGCACCGTCCATTTGAGCTGCTCCTGTGATCATGTTTTTAACGTAGTCAGCGTGCCCTGGGCAGTCAACGTGTGCATAGTGACGGTTTGGAGTTTCGTATTCTACGTGAGATGTAGAAATTGTGATTCCACGTTCTCTTTCTTCTGGAGCTTTGTCAATATTATCGAAAGCTACCGCTTCACCTAATCCATATCTAGTATGAAGAGTTTTTGTAATTGCTGCTGTTAATGTTGTTTTACCATGGTCAACGTGTCCGATTGTACCAATGTTAACATGGGGCTTTGTTCTTTCAAATTTAGCTTTTGCCATTTTAAATTATCCTCCTTTTATTTGCTTACATCAATATTTATTATATTTGAAGTCTTCCTATATTTCAAGCCTTTTATACTATTCAGTCTTTGATCTGCTGCCAGCTACTACTTTATCTTGGATACTCTTTGGTACTGGCTCATAGTGATGGAATTCCATAGAATATACGCCACGTCCTTGAGTCTTTGAACGAAGGTCAGTTGCATATCCAAACATTTCAGCCAATGGAACAAATCCATGGATTACCTGAACGCCATTTCTTGCTTCCATTCCTTCGATTCTACCACGGCGAGAGTTAAGGTCACCGATAACGTCTCCCATGTATTCTTCAGGAACAGTAACGTCAACTTTTTCAATTGGCTCAAGAAGTACTGGGTTACCTTTTCTCATAGCTTCTTTAAATGCCATAGAACCAGCAATCTTAAACGCCATTTCGGATGAGTCAACTTCATGGTAAGATCCATCATATAAGGTAGCCTTAATACCAAGTACTGGATATCCACCTAAGATACCACTTTGCATTGCTTCTTGAATACCATTGTCAACCGCTGGGATATATTCTTTTGGAATAGCTCCTCCAACAATCTTGTTTTCAAATTCGTAGATTTTTTCAGCATTCGCATCCATAGGCTCGAATTTAACTTTACAATGTCCGTATTGTCCACGTCCACCAGATTGTCGAACGAATTTTCCTTCAACATCAGCTGCATTTTGAATGGTTTCTTTATAAGCAACTTGTGGTTCACCAACGTTAGCTTCTACTTTAAATTCACGAAGCAAACGGTCAACGATAATTTCAAGGTGAAGTTCTCCCATACCTGAAATAATTGTTTGTCCTGTTTCTTTATCAGTATAGGTTCTAAATGTTGGGTCTTCTTCTGCAAGTTTTGCAAGGGCAATTCCCATCTTTTCCTGGCCTGCTTTTGTTTTTGGTTCAACCGCAACAGAGATAACAGGTTCAGGGAATACCATAGATTCTAATATAACAGGATGTTGTTCATCACAAAGTGTATCTCCTGTTGTTGTGAATTTTAATCCTACTGCTGCCGCAATTTCACCAGAGTATACTTTATCAATTTCTTCACGGTGATTTGCATGCATCTGTAAGATACGACCTATTCTTTCTTTCTTTCCTTTTGTAGAGTTAAGTACATAAGAACCGGAGTTCATTGTACCGGAATATACTCTAAAGAAAGCAAGTTTTCCAACATAAGGGTCACTCATGATCTTAAATGCTAATGCAGCAAAAGGTTCTTCGTCAGAAGAATGTCTTTCGATTTCTTCTTCTGTACCTGGAATTACCCCTTTAATAGAAGGGATATCCGTTGGTGCAGGAAGGTATTCTACTACAGCATCTAATAATCTTTGAACTCCCTTATTCTTGTATGCAGAACCGCAAAGTACAGGAATGATTTGTACATTGATAACAGCTTTTCTAAGAGCAGCTTTTAACTGTTCTTCAGTTAATTCTTCTCCTTCAAGATAAAGCATCATCAATTCTTCATCGGTTTCAGCAATTGCTTCTACCATTGCCATTCTGTATTCTTCAGCTTGTTCTTTCATATCTTCAGGAATCTCTTCTTCTGAAATGTCTTTTCCTAAATCATCATTATAGATGTAGGCTTTCATTTTCATTAAGTCGATGATTCCTCTAAAAGTTTCTTCTTTACCAATTGGTAATTGGATTGGCACTGCATTGGCATTCAATCTGTCCTTCATCATTTCCACTGCATTGTAAAAGTCAGCTCCCATAATATCCATCTTGTTTACGAAAGCCATACGTGGAACTTGATATTTATCAGCCTGACGCCATACAGTTTCTGATTGAGGCTCAACGCCACCTTTTGCACAGAACACACCAACAGCACTATCTAATACACGAAGAGAACGTTCAACTTCAACGGTGAAGTCAACGTGACCTGGTGTATCAATAATATTGATACGATTGTTCTTCCATTGGCAAGTTGTTGCAGCAGAGGTGATTGTAATACCTCTTTCTTGTTCTTGTTCCATCCAGTCCATTGTTGCTGTACCTTCATGGCTTTCACCAAGTTTATGGGTACGACCGGTATAAAATAAAATACGCTCAGTTAATGTCGTTTTTCCCGCATCAATATGAGCCATAATCCCAATATTTCTGGTACGTTCAAGCGGGAACTCTCTTCCTGCCAAAGTTACTCCTCCTTTGGTAATATCTACTTATCTATTTCTTTACTTCGGTAGTTTTTACTTTTTTTAATCTTTTATGCACATCTACATAGAATCCGGTTCGTATGTAGAGTAATGATATACTTTCGTATATCATTACCATCTGTAGTGTGCAAATGCTTTGTTGGCTTCTGCCATTTTGTGTGTATCGTCTTTTTTCTTAACAGCTCCGCCTGTATTGTTAATAGCGTCCATGATTTCTCCAGCAAGACGCTCCATCATTGTCTTCTCACCACGTTGTCTAGCATATAATACTAACCAACGAAGGCCCAATGTTTGTCTTCTGTCAGGTCTTACTTCCATAGGTACTTGGTATGTTGCTCCCCCTACACGACGAGCTTTTACTTCTAAAACAGGCATAATGTTGTTAAGTGCTTCTTCGAATGCTTCTAAAGCATCTTTACCTGTTTTTTCAGCGATTCTTTCGAATGCATCGTATACGATTTTTTGAGCAACTCCCTTTTTCCCGTCAAGCATTACATTGTTGATTAACTTTGTAACAATCTTGCTATTGTACAAAGGATCAGGCAGTACTTCTCTTTTTGAAACATGTCCTTTACGTGGCACGATTCTTCCCTCCTTAATAATGAATTAATTATCTCATCGGTACTCGTACAAAAGTACGTCACGTGCTCCAGGTCCGCTACATCTATATTATAACCGCTTCACGCAGAGTTATATCTGTATCCGTCTGGGCACTCAATGTCTTAATGGCTATTTTTTTGGTCTCTTTGCTCCGTATTTGGAACGAGCTTGTTTTCTGTTTGCTACTCCAGCTGTGTCTAAAGTACCACGAATAATGTGATATCTTGTACCAGGAAGGTCTTTTACTCTTCCGCCTCTGATAAGAACAACGCTATGCTCTTGAAGGTTGTGTCCTTCTCCAGGGATATACGCAGTTACTTCGATTTGGTTAGTAAGACGCACCCTTGCAATTTTACGAAGCGCTGAGTTAGGCTTCTTTGGTGTAGCTGTTTTAACAGCTGTACAAACTCCTCTCTTTTGTGGAGCAGAAAGATCAGTTGCTTTCTTTCTTAAGGAGTTGAATCCTTTTTTAAGAGCAGGTGCAGTTGATTTTTTCTCAACAGTCTTTCTTCCTTTACGTACTAACTGATTAAATGTGGGCATGCTTTACACCTCCTTACTTAATAAGTACTGCAGTTGCAGTTTTGACTTCTACATTGCATGCTTTACCCAGTTCTGCCATGGTTTCCACCATGACAATCGGTACATTGCGCTCTTTTGCGAGCTCCAGAACTCTGCGCACTACGCGCTCGTCTGCATCTTTAGCAACATAAACAACCTCCGCTTGATCATTCATCAATACTTTAGCTGTTTGTTTTGCTCCTACTACTTTTGGATGTGTTTTTAGTCTATTCACATAAATCCCCCTTCCAGGTTCATTTTTATGTGGAAAACCATATTATATATGATTTTTAAACACACACTGATGAATTTTAACACTTACCAAGAAAAATGTCAAGGCAATAATGAATTTTCCAGTTATGTCAAATAAGATGGGTACCCAGCGGGTACCCTATTTTATTCTGCTTTTTCTACTTCTATTTTACGATATCTTTGCATTCCAGTACCTGCCGGAATGAGTTTACCGATAATAACATTTTCTTTTAGACCAATTAAAGGATCTGTCTTTCCTTTAATCGCTGCTTCTGTTAATACTCTTGTGGTTTCCTGGAAGGATGCTGCGGATAAGAAGGAATCTGTTGCTAAGGAAGCTTTTGTGATACCAAGTAAAACTTGTTTTCCTTCAGCTTCTCTAAGTCCCTGTTCTCTCATCTGCTTATTGGTTTCTTCGTATTCCAGTCTATCCACTAAGCTTCCTGGAAGTAAATCTGTATCTCCGTTTTCTTCGATTTTTACTTTCTTTAGCATTTGTCGAACAATAACTTCGATGTGCTTATCGTTGATATCAACCCCTTGAAGACGATATACTCTCTGTACTTCTTGGAGCATGTAGTCCTGAACCCCTCTTAAGCCTTTGATTTTCAGGATATCATGAGGATTCACACTACCTTCTGTTAATTCGTCCCCAGCTTCTACAACTGTTCCATCATATACTTTGATTCTGGATCCGTAAGGGATGAGATAAGCTTTAGATTCTCCTGTTTCATTGTTTGTAACCACAACTTCTCTTTTCTTCTTGGTATCATTAATTTTAACGACACCGCCAAATTCTGCAATGATGGCAAGTCCTTTTGGCTTTCTCGCTTCGAATAATTCTTCTACACGAGGAAGACCTTGTGTGATGTCGTCTCCTGCAATACCTCCGGTATGGAATGTACGCATGGTGAGCTGTGTACCTGGCTCTCCGATGGACTGAGCAGCTATGATTCCGACGGATTCACCTACTCTTACCAAACGACCAGATGCCATGTTTGCACCATAACATTTTGAGCAAACACCAATTCTTGAGCGGCAAGTTAATACTGTTCTTATATGAACTTTAGTAATTCCTGCTGCTACAATTTCTTCAGCCTGGTCAGGTGAAATCATGGTATCTGCTTTTACGATTACCTTACCGGTTTCAGGATGAATAATATCTTCAACGGACCATCTGCCGCGAATTCTATCTTGTAAGGATTCGATGACTTCATTTCCATCTGTGAATGCCTTAACCCACATTCCTGGAACTTCTTCGCCATTTTTTACACAGTCTACTTCTCTTATGATTAAGTCCTGTGAAACGTCAACAAGACGTCTTGTTAAGTATCCTGAGTCCGCTGTACGAAGCGCAGTATCTGCAAGCCCTTTTCTCGCACCGTTAGCAGAGATAAAGTATTCCAGAACGGTTAAACCTTCACGGAAGTTCGCTTTAATAGGCAACTCAATAATTCTACCGGATGCACTTGCCATAAGTCCTCTCATACCAGCTAACTGTTTAATCTGGTTGGTTGAACCACGGGCACCGGAATGCGCCATCATGTAGATGTTATTGTATTTTCCTAGATTATCAAGCAATGCCGCAGTAATCTTATCGTTTGCTTTATTCCATGCAGCAATAACTTTAAGATATCTTTCTTCATTGGTCATTAATCCTCTTCTAAAGAGCTTGGTAACATTGTCTACGGTTTGCTCTGCTTCTCTTAACAATTGTTGTTTTTGTTCCGGAATTTCCATGTCGGAAACGGAAACTGTAATCGCTCCAATAGTAGAGAATTTGAAACCTAATTCTTTGATTTTATCTAAAACAACTGCTGTTTTGGTTGCACCATGTTTATTGATACATCTGTTAATAATTTTTCCTAAGGATTTCTTATCCACTAAGAAGTCTATTTCGTATTTGAATTGGTTTTCTGGAATCGTTCGATCTACAAATCCGATATCTTGTGGAATTGCTTCATTAAAGATGATTCGTCCAACGGTTGTTTCGATAAGTCTGGATTCCATTTTTCCATTGATTTCTTTGACTCTTCTTACTTTAATCTTTGCATGAAGACCAATGGTTTTGTTTTCATAAGCTAATATAGCTTCTTGTTCATCTTTAAAGACCTTTCCTTCTCCCTTTTCCCCTTCTTTTTCAATGGTTAAGTAATATGTTCCTAAAACCATGTCCTGAGAAGGTACTGCCACAGGCGCACCATCGGAAGGTTTTAACAGGTTGTTTGGAGAAAGAAGCAAGAATCTGCATTCTGCCTGTGCTTCCACTGATAATGGAACGTGAACAGCCATTTGGTCTCCGTCAAAGTCCGCATTGTACGCAGTACATACCAATGGATGAAGCTTAATTGCTCTTCCTTCAACCAATACTGGCTCGAAGGCTTGAATTCCCAAACGGTGAAGTGTGGGAGCACGGTTTAGCATAACAGGATGTTCTTTAATAACTTCTTCTAATACATCCCATACTTCTGTTTGAAGTCTTTCAACCATTCTTTTTGCAGATTTAATATTGTGAGCCAATCCGTCTTCCACAAGTTTCTTCATTACAAAAGGCTTAAATAATTCTATCGCCATTTCTTTAGGAAGTCCGCATTGGTAAATCTTTAGATTTGGTCCTACTACGATAACGGAACGACCTGAGTAGTCAACACGTTTTCCAAGTAAGTTCTGACGGAAACGTCCTTGCTTACCTTTTAACATGTCAGATAGAGATTTTAACGCTCTGTTGCCAGGGCCAGTTACAGGGCGGCCCCTTCTGCCGTTATCAATTAAAGCATCTACTGCTTCCTGGAGCATACGCTTTTCGTTTCGAACAATGATATTAGGAGCACCTAAATCTAATAATCTCTTTAGGCGGTTGTTTCTGTTGATTACTCTTCTGTATAAATCATTTAAGTCAGAGGTAGCAAAACGTCCTCCATCCAACTGAATCATAGGTCTAAGATCAGGAGGCAGTACCGGAATGACATCAAGAATCATCCATTCCGGTCTGTTTCCTGAAAGTCTAAAGGCTTCAATAACTTCTAATCTTTTTATAATACGAACCCTTTTTTGTCCAGTTGTTTCTTGGAGAGCCTTTTTTAATTCTTTGGATTCTTTTTCAAGGTCGATATTAATTAGTAATTCTTTTATGGCTTCTGCTCCCATACCTGCACGAAAGCCATTGCCATATTTATCTACTGCATCTCTATATTCTTTTTCGGTTAAAAGTTGTTTATATTGTAAACCGGTATCTCCTGCATCCAGTACAATGTAGGATGCAAAATACAACACTTTCTCCAATGCTCTTGGGGACATATCAAGAATCAATCCCATACGGCTTGGAATACCTTTAAAATACCAAATATGAGAAACCGGTGCTGCTAATTCAATATGACCCATTCTTTCTCTGCGAACTTTAGATTTTGTTACTTCAACGCCGCAGCGGTCACATACAACGCCTTTATAACGGATACGTTTATATTTTCCACAATGACATTCCCAGTCTTTGCTGGGCCCGAAAATTCTTTCACAAAACAAACCGTCTCTTTCGGGCTTTAATGTACGATAATTGATTGTTTCAGGTTTTTTTACTTCTCCTTTGGACCATTCTCTTATCTTATCGGGAGAAGCCAGGGATATTTTCATGGCATCAAATAAAACGGATTGCTCCATATTTGTTGTTATAGGCATGGATTACTCTCCTTTCCTATTCCGTTTAAAAATCGGTATCGTCTTCATCGTCAAAAAGACCAAAGACATCATCGTCATCATCCAAAGGCTCGACTTCTTCCGATGTCTCAAAGAAATCTTCATCTAAAGTATCTACATCTAAATCGTCTTCATCGTCCTCACTGGTTCTTAAGCTGCTGTATCCTGTAGAATAATCTTGCCCATCTTCAGTACCTTCAATATTGACATTCAATTCGTCAATATCGTCGATAGATTCCCTGATTTCTACTTCTGTTTGGTCTTCCATCAGTACCTTAACATCTAAAGCAAGGGATTGCAGTTCTTTTAGAAGTACTTTGAAGGATTCCGGTACTCCTGGTTCTGGAATATTTTCGCCCTTAACAATAGCTTCATAGGTTTTTACACGACCTACAACGTCGTCAGATTTAATAGTAAGAATTTCTTGCAGGGTGTATGCCGCACCGTATGCTTCCAGCGCCCAAACTTCCATTTCTCCGAAACGCTGTCCTCCAAATTGTGCTTTACCGCCAAGAGGCTGCTGAGTGATGGTAGCATATGGCCCTGTGGAACGGGCATGAATCTTATCATCAACTAAGTGAGCCAGTTTTAGATAATGCATGTATCCAACAGTAACTGGATTATCAAAATATTCTCCAGTACGTCCATCTCTTAATTGGATTTTTCCGTCTCTTGGTATTGGAACGCCTCTCCATTCTTCGCGGTGATCTTTATTTTCTTCCAGATACTTAAATACTTCAGGATGAAGTTTTTCTTTCCACTTGCTTTCAAACTCTTCCCACTCTGTATTTACGTAGTCGTTAGCAAGATCTAAAGTATCCATGATATCTATTTCGTTAGCTCCGTCAAATACTGGAGTCGCAATCTTCCATCCTAATGCTTTCGCAGCTAAACCAAGATGGACTTCAAGTACCTGACCGATATTCATACGAGAAGGTACCCCAAGAGGATTGAGTACGATATCTAATGGACGACCATTCGGTAAGAAAGGCATGTCTTCTACCGGGAGAATTCTGGAGATTACCCCTTTGTTTCCATGACGTCCTGCCATTTTATCCCCTACAGAGATTTTTCTCTTCTGAGCAATATAGCATCTAACCAATTGATTTACTCCCGGAGATAATTCATCGCCGTTTTCTCTTGTAAAGATCTTTACATCTACGATAATTCCGGCTTCTCCATGGGGAACACGAAGAGAGGTGTCTCTTACTTCTCTCGCCTTTTCTCCAAAGATCGCACGAAGCAATCTTTCTTCTGCAGTTAACTCTGTTTCACCTTTAGGCGTTACCTTACCTACTAAGATATCTCCCGAACGCACTTCGGCACCAATTCTTATAATACCTCTTTCATCTAAATCCTTGAGAGCGTCTTCCCCTACATTAGGAATATCTCTTGTGATTTCTTCTGGTCCTAATTTCGTATCTCTCGCTTCTGCTTCATATTCTTCGATATGAATGGATGTATATACATCGTCTTGCACTAATCTTTCGCTAAGCAGAACTGCGTCTTCGTAGTTATAACCTTCCCATGTCATAAATCCAATGAGCGGGTTCTTTCCTAATGCAATTTCTCCCTGGTCGGTGGATGGTCCGTCAGCAATAACTTCTCCTGCTTCTACTCTTTGACCTTTATCCACAATTGCCCTTTGATTGATGCAAGTACCCTGGTTACTTCTTAAGAATTTTAAGAGCTTATAAGTATGACGCTCTCCTTTGTCCGTTCTAATAACAATTTCTGTTGCAGAAACTCTCTCAACAGTGCCGCCTTCTTTGGCAATAACAACAACACCGGAGTCTCTTGCCGCTTTGTATTCCATTCCTGTTCCAACAATGGGCGCGTCGGTCTTAAGAAGCGGAACCGCCTGACGCTGCATGTTAGATCCCATAAGCGCACGGTTAGCGTCATCGTTTTCTAAGAAAGGAATCATCGCCGTTGCAACGGAAACCAGCTGTTTTGGAGATACATCCATTAAGTCAACTTTATTAACATCTATCTCAAGAATTTCCCGTCTATGTCTACCGGTAACTTTCTTATTTACAAATTCTCCGTTTTCTGTTAAAGGCTGATTCGCTTCAGCAACCATATAATTTTCTTCTTCATCGGCTGTTACATAAATCACTTGATCGGTAACAACAGGCTTTGGCCCTGTATGATCCACAACACGATAAGGTGCTTCAATAAAGCCGTATTCATTAATTCTTGTATAGGTCGCTAATGAGTTAATCAAACCAATGTTCGGACCTTCAGGGGTTTCGATAGGACACATTCTTCCGTAATGGGAATAGTGAACGTCACGCACTTCAAACCCTGCTCTTTCTCTTGAAAGTCCGCCTGGTCCAAGGGCAGATAATCTTCTTTTATGGGTTAACTCAGCTAATGGGTTGGTTTGATCCATGAACTGAGATAATTGAGAGCTTCCAAAGAATTCTTTTATGGCTGCGGAAACAGGTCTAATATTAATGAGTGCCTGTGGAGTAACTACTTCCATATCTTGAATGGTCATACGTTCTCTGATAACTCTTTCCATTCTGGATAAGCCAATACGAAATTGGTTCTGGAACAATTCTCCAACTGCGCGAATTCTTCTGTTTCCAAGATGGTCGATATCATCTACATTACCTATTCCATGCTCTAAGTGAATATTGTAATTAATTGATGCCATAATATCTTCAAGGGTGATATGTTTTGGAATTAATCTATATATATTTTCTTTTATTGCCTGTTTGAGTTCTTCTTCGTCTTCATAGGTATCGATCAATTCTCTAAGTACCGGATAATATACTCTTTCTTTGATTCCCAACTCTTCTGCATTAATATTGAGATGTTTTTCAATATTTACAGTCAGGTTGCTAAGAATAACAACAGGTGTATCTGAACCGGGCGCTTTTACAACAATGGATTTTACCCCTGTGTCCTGGATAGCATCGGCTAGTTCCATTGTTATTTTCTGTCCTGCTTCAGCGATCACTTCTCCAGTACTTTCATCAATTACAGAATTTACAAGTTCTAAATTACGTACTCTATTTCTAAATGCTAATTTTTTATTAAATTTATACCTTCCAACCTTCGCTAAATCGTATCTTTTTGGGTCAAAGAACATATTATTGAGAAGAGACTTTGCACTCTCAACAGTTGGAGGTTCTCCCGGACGGATTCTCTTATAGATTTCAATTAATCCTTCTTCATGGGACTTTGTATTGTCTTTTTCAATAGTAGCTAATATTTTAGCTTCTTCTCCAAATAATTCTTTAATTTTTTCATCGCTTCCAATGCCAAATGCACGGATTAAAACTGTAACAGGAACTTTTCTTGTACGATCCACCCGTACATAAAAAATATCATTGGAATCGGTTTCGTATTCTAACCAAGCACCTCTGTTAGGAATAACTGTTGCAGAAAAGAGTTGTTTTCCTACTTTGTCATAATCCACTCCATAATAAATGCCTGGTGAACGAACAAGCTGGCTTACGATTACCCTCTCTGCACCATTAATAATGAAAGTTCCATTATCGGTCATGATTGGGAAATCTCCCATAAATATTTCTTGTTCTTTGATTTCATCTGTTTCTTTGTTATGCAGACGAACTTTTACTTTTAGTGCTGTTGCATATGTAGCATCTCTTTCTTTACACTCTTCGATTGAATATTTGGGCTCTTTGTCCAATGAAAAATCGACAAACTCCAGCACTAGATTACCACTATAATCCGTGATAGGGGAGATATCTTGAAAAACTTCTTTCAAACCTTCATCTAAGAACCACTTGTAAGAGTTTTTCTGCACTTCAATTAAGTTTGGCATTTCCAGAACTTCATCCATTCTGGCATAGCTCATGCGAACTCCTTTCCCGACTGGTACGGGATGGATTCTATTTTTCTCCATGTATACTCTCACCCCTTGAATTTTTTATACTCACAAATGCAATAAATGCATTTTGTAACCACAATTAAAAAGCTCTACAAAACTTAGTAGAAAATAATAAAATATTTAATGCATATTGTCATTGCTGTGTGAATATGTTATAATGAAAATGAAAAAAAATCTATTTATATACATATTGACACATTTTAAAATGTTAGCATACTTCAATAGACCTGTCAAGGTCTTTTTATATTGCAAAAAAATAAAATCTCCTTCTGGAGATTTTATTTTTTATGTGATTAATTATTTTAATGTTACTTTTGCTCCAACTTCTTCTAATTTTGCTTTTAAAGATTCTGCTTCTTCTTTAGCAAGACCTTCTTTTACTACTTTTGGAGCACCTTCTACAAGGTCTTTAGCTTCTTTTAATCCAAGGCCAGTGATTTCTCTGATTACTTTGATTACTTTAATCTTTTGAGCACCTGCATCAGTTAATTCAACATCGAATTCAGTTTTTTCTTCTGCAGCAGCAGCACCGCCAGCTACAGCACCAGCAGCTACCATAACACCAGCAGCAGCGGACACACCAAATTCTTCTTCACATTTTTCTACTAATTCATTAAGTTCTAAAACTGTAAGTTCTTTAACAGCATCAATAATTTCTTGAATTGATAATTTTGCCATTCTAGGACACCTCCGAATATTTTATTTTATAGTTTTCACAAATTATTCTGCAGCAGCTTCTGAGCCTTCTGCTTGTTTTTCTGCAATCGCTTTGATTACACGAGCAAAGGATGCAATTGGAGAATTGAAGCTTCCAAGTAACTTGGAAAGTAATTCTTCTTTTGGTGGTATTTTTGCTATCTTAGTAATTCCAGCTGCATCGTATAGTTTACCTTCTACAACACCTGCTTTGAATTCTAAGGCTTTGTATTTGGATGCAATGCTTTCTAGTACTCTGGGACCGTTGGTTGGATCATCATAACTGAATGCAATAGCACTTGGTCCTTCAAAGTAATCTTTTAAGGGCTCGAACTCTGTATCTTTTACAGCAAAGTTCATCATTGTGTTTTTGTAAACTTTGTAGTCTACTCCTGCTTCACGAAGTTTCTTTCTAAGTTCTGTATCCTGTTCAACAGTCAAACCTCTGTAATCAACTAATACAACAGATGCAGCACCATTTAACTTCTCTTTAATTTCATTAACTACTACTTGTTTTTGTTCTATTTTAGCCACTACTTCCACCTCCTTGGATAAACTCTTAAATCAAAAAACCTCTTTGTCCGCAGACAAAGAGGTTATAAATAACTATTATTATTAATAACATCTATACCTCGGTAGGCAGAAAATCTTTACGCCATGCGGCACCTACTGTCTGCGGTTACAAAGTATTCATTTTCATTCAACAAAAGATATTATATCCATTTCTTTTGTATTTGTCAACACATTGTTGCAATAAACTACTTTTACCAAAAGCTTGTATCAGAATATTATTCTGTTACTTTCAAAGGATTAATTTTAATTCCAGGGCCCATAGTGGAAGATACGGCAATGCTTCTTAGGTATTGTCCTTTAGCAGCTGCCGGTTTTGCTTTTATAACTGCACTCATAAGTGTTTGGAAGTTATCGAGTAATTTTTGTGTACCAAAAGATACTTTACCAATAGGTACGTGGATAATATTTGTTTTATCTAAACGGTATTCTATTTTACCGGCTTTAATATCTGCAATTGCTTTCGCAACGTCCATAGTAACGGTTCCAGCTTTAGGATTTGGCATTAAGCCTTTTGGTCCTAATACACGTCCAAGACGTCCTACTACAGCCATCATATCTGGTGTTGCTACAACAACGTCAAATTCCAACCATCCTTCGTTTTGGATTTTTGGAATAAGTTCTTCTCCTCCAACAAAATCTGCTCCTGCGTCTTCAGCTTCTTTTGCTTTGTCTCCTTTAGCAAATACAAGAACACGTACTGTTTTACCTGTTCCATGAGGAAGAACAACTGCTCCACGAACTTGTTGGTCCGCATGTCTTGAGTCAACACCTAATTTAATATGTGCTTCTACAGTTTCATCAAATTTTGCAATAGCTACTTTTTGAACTAAGTCCATAGCTTCACGCGCTTCATAAAGAGTACCACGATCAACTAATTTCGCAGCTTCGATGTATTTTTTTCCTCTTTTCATTTCATTACCTCCTTGTGGTATTATCGGGGACAAATGCCCTCCCACTTATCTAAATACTTAAGTTCATTAGTCTTGTACTACGATTCCCATACTTCTTGCTGTTCCTGCAATCATGCTCATTGCAGCTTCTATGGTTGCAGCATTTAAGTCAGGCATTTTAAGTTCAGCAATTTTTCTAACTTCTTCTTTAGAAATTGTTGCAACTTTAGTTTTATTTGGAACTCCGGATCCGGACTCGATTTTACATGCTTTTTTAAGCAATACTGCTGCCGGTGGAGTCTTGGTGATAAATGTAAAGCTTCTGTCTTGGTAAACAGTGATTACAACAGGGATTATTAATCCTGCTTGTTGAGCTGTTCTTTCATTGAACTCTTTACAAAATCCCATAATATTTACACCATGTTGACCTAAAGCTGGTCCAACCGGTGGTGCCGGTGTTGCCTTTCCTGCAGGAATCTGCAATTTAATCATTCCAGTAACTTTTTTCGCCATTTAAGCGCACCTCCATATAATGTGGTATTTGCGGGGATTTCCCTCCCACTGCTCATGCTTTTGCATGCTCTTTGTTTACATCTTTTGAATCTGAGTAAAATCAAGTTCAACTGGTGTTTCACGTCCGAACATGGATAGTCTTACAATCGCTGTTCGCTTATGTTCATGGATTTCTTTGATCACACCAACTGAATTTTCAAATGGTCCTGTTATGACTTTTACAGCATCTCCGACTTCAATATCAATTTTTGCTTTTGGAAGTTCAATGCCCATACCTCTAATTTCATCCTCCGAAAGAGGAACAGGTTTTGAACCAGGTCCTACGAATCCGGTTACTCCTCTAGTATTTCTCACAACATACCATGTGTCATCTGTCATCAACATTTTCACCAGTACGTATCCCGGGAATATTTTACGCTGAACCGTCTTTTTCTTTCCATTTTTGATTTCAACTGCATCATGCAGCGGAACAATCACTTCATGGATCAGTTCATGCATGTTTCTATTTTCTATAACTTTTTCAATATTCGCCTTAACTTTGTTTTCATATCCGGAATAGGTATGGACCACATACCATTTTGCATCGTCAGACATACAATCATCCTTTTATCCAAAAATTTTCATGATAAAGTCGAATCCGCTACTGTAAATTAAATCCATAACAAATACAACCGCTGCTACTACTAAAGAAGTGACAATAACTACTGTTGTTTGCTTTATTAGTTCTTCTCGATTGGGCCAAATGATTTTCTTAAACTCGCCTTTGAATTGGTGATAGAATTCTTTCATCATTCCACTTCCCTTTATAAGTACTTTTGGTACTTCCTACTTGGTTTCTTTGTGCACAGTATGTGTTTTGCAGAATCTGCAATACTTCTTAGTTTCCATCCTGTCAGGATGATTTCTTTTTTCTTTTGTGGTGTTATAATTTCTTTGCTTGCACTCTGTACATGCCAAAGTGATTTTTACTCTCACAACTTCCACCTCCACTTACTACTAGTTCCTTATTTTTAGGCATAAAAAAAAGACCTTTCGCCACTCAAATAATATATCATGACGTGGCAAATAAGTCAAGACCTTATCAAAAAAATTGGACGGATGCTTATAATTGGTAATTATTTGTTCTTCTTTGTAAATAAAGAAATGTTTTTATAAGCTTGGACTGCCTGAAACTTTCCTTTGCTTATGCTTTTTATTTCTCGATTGATATTGACAAATTTTATTTTAATAAGCTGACTATTTTTTTCTTCTAAAATTTGAATTTTTATTCCAATATCCGTAATGATTTTAATCTCTTCTTGTAAACTTTTTATGAGTTCTTTATATGCCTCAGCGTTATTATTAATATCATACGATATCTTTTTGTATATATTATCAAAGTGTTTGTCTAAGTCATTCACTTCTTCTATTTGCAGTTTCTTCTCTTTACTTAACTGGTCAAACAAATTCATGTTATTTTCTTTAGCTTCTATAATCAATTTTTGATTTTCTGTAATGGTATAAATTTGATCCAGCAGCTTCTTTTTTTTACTTAGTATTTCTAACAATATTTTTATCTGCACTTGTACTTCTTCATGAGTCATTTGAATGCCTCCAGCAAAACTATATTACACAGATTGAGTTTTGGCAAGTTTCATAGCTTCCTTCCATGTATCTCTTAATTCCTTAATTAATTCATATACTTCTTCTAAAATAACCTTGTCCTTTTTAATATTAGCTTCAACCAGTCTTCTATAAATATACTCATAAAGTGAATCTAACTCTTTGCTAATAGGATATTTTTTATCTAAGGTTGCCTGAAATTCTTCTATGATATCTTCTGTTCGAACAATGTATCTGTGAGCTTCTATTATTCTTCCTGCTTCAATGGATTTTATCGCTTGATTGCAAAACTTTAACGCCCCATCATATAACATCAATGTTAGTTCCTGAGGTGTAGCAGTTAGAATAGCATTATTTTTATATGTTTGATATGCACTGGACAATGCCATAAATATTCCTCCCTAAAAACTTCAAAAGAAGCTTTATAATGATATTTTTATAGCCTATTACTATTATACTATAAATATCGGAATTTTGCTTAATAAATTTAAAGTAATAATATACAAAAAATCGTTCTTTCACCTTAAGGTGAAAGAACGATTCATTTTTTGGTATCGAAATATACTCCTCCTGAACCTGCTGATTCGTATTGATACCGCTGATTAGCTGCCTTCCCCTGCCTGATCTTTTTTAATTCCAGGCTTGTTTCGTATAGTAGCTTTTCCATAACTTTCTTATTCTCATCATCCAGCGACTTTATTCTTACCACATGATTTAATATATCTTCTCGAACTTTTTTTAGTTCTCTTGCTGAAGGATATATGTTCAAATCAATTTCATCCAACAAATTAATGCCTAAAGCTTTCTTTAAAACTCTAGATTTTTCTTCAAACCTTTGATCTAGTTCTTTGATTTCTTCTATACATTTTTGTCTTTCATTAAGGAGCTTTTCAAGTTCAGACAGCTGGTCTTCTGTACAATGCTGTGCCTGTTTTTCGGTAAGTTCCCACATTTGTTTTAAAAGTTGAATCTTCTTTTCTCCCAGTAAAATCATTTCTTGAATAAGGGTATTAGGTTCCATATAATCATCCTACTTTTTATTGCCATCCTGACAACATAGAAGTCAAGTAGCTGGATTGGTTATTCATAGATTGAAGAGCGGATTCCATTCTTGCAAACATAGTGAAATATCTGTTTTCCTTGTCTGCTAATCTGTCCATCAATTCATCGATCGCATTGCTTTGACGCTCTATTTCTTTAGTCATCATATTATTGACATTGGTAACTGAATTCTCAATTCCTGCTTTCTCGATTAAAATCCCTCGATAGCCTTTTGAGTCTACGGTTGTACGAATATTATCATTAATGATATCCAGAAGTCTTGAAGAAAGACCATTTTGTTCATATCTCTGAGCTCTATTTGAACTGTCATAGGAGATGCTGGACTTCTTGGAGAATAATTCGGCAATTTGATCAGGATTTTCTTCTATAGCCTTTCTTAATTTTGCTTCATCAATAACAAGTTTTCCTTTATCAGTATACGCAGTTGAAGTCGTAATACCTATATCAAAAATCCGAATGCCTACTCCTTCTACAGCATCATATAATGCTCTTCTCATGGAATCAGTGATTTTTTGAAGAGTCGCATCATTTTTAAATAATCCTGCTTTCGCAGCTTCTTCCCAAAGTTCAATGTCTTTTTCGGACATTTCTTTTTTCTGTTCATCTGTCAAAGGCATATAATACTCATATTTGCTCGCCTTTTTTCTGCTTTCACTTGTCTTCGCATTGATCTTACTAATTAAGTCGTTGTAAGCATCAACGAAATCTTTGATTTTGGTGACTAATTTTTCAGGATCTGAATTGATTGTTATTTCAACTTCTTCTCCGTTTGTAACACTGTTTAATGTATATTTTATCCCATCCACTTCAAAGGTATTGGAGCTTCGTTGGGTAGGTACACCGTCTAAAGTAAATTGCGCATCGGTTGCATGCTTAATATCTGGTCCACCCTGTCCAAACATTTTTTCTATCAGTATATTATCCTCAGGAGATATTCTAATTTTATTTGCTGCTCCTTCTTTATCTGATTGAAGCATAAATTTATCACTCACGCTGCTATAAGAAAGAGTAACTCCTGCGCTACTATTATTAATTTTATCCATTACACTTTTTACTGTATCTGTTTCTTTAAATGTGAAGGAAACTCCATTGATCTCAAGGTTAACAGTACCTGTAATACCAAATGCATTTTTTAAGCTATCTTGTAAATTCAAGTTATTAGTAGCTCCATTTTTAAAGCCTAAAGCATCTGCAGTTTTGTGCGTACTGTTTGCAATTTTGATTTCTTTGCCATCAGAATTTACAAAAATTAATTTGTCCCCACCTTCACTGACATCCACACTAATCCCTGCATTATCAGCATTTAACTTATCATTGATTATTGTTTTCAAATCATCAATATCGGTTATATCATCGGCAATTTCAATTAGAATAGGCTCAGATTTACCTTCCACATAAATATTAAATTCTTTTCCTATATCAGATACCGTAAGATCAACTGCACCTTCTAATTTTGAGATTTTAGCACCATTACTAAAACCTAATTTAGATAGAATGTCATTTGTAGATCCTTTACTTAGCTTTATTTCATCTGAAGTGCTATAAGATACGATTTTAAGCTTATTATCTACTACCTTAACATTTACGACATCTCTGTCAAAACCACCATCAGCTTTAAAAGCATCATTTATCTCAGTATTCAATGCTGTGGCTAATTCATCAATAGTCTCATAACTTCCTGACAAATTAATTTCTTTCTCAGTTCCATTTACACTTATTTTGAAAGTTCCATCTAAATTTTCCAAAGGAAATGTTAATTGACTTCCTGTAATAGAGTTCGTTTGGTTGTTATTAAATCCAAGAGAACTAACATAAGTATTTGTGGTATCAGATATTTTGAAGGTATGTCCTGTTGCTTTAAACTTTATTTTATTCCCCTCATTTGATACAGTCACATTTCCAGATCCAAAGGCATCTGATATCTTGGTTTGTAGTTCTGCTACTAAAGCATCCACTTTTTCCGTTTCAGTTGATCCTGAATAATTGCCTGATAATGTAATTGTTTTCTTAACTCCATCTAATGTAATATCAAAGGTTTTTCCCTTGGATAATTTGGACCAGTCAATAGAACCTGCATTTCCAACCATATCTCCAGAAACACTGTTAGTACTTTCCCATACTTCTTTTGTCGCCAATTGGGTAACCTGTATTTTATGACTGCCAACAGCTACTCCCGCTGACGCTTCTACTTTTACGGCATTGGTATCTGCTCCATCTAATTTAACAGAAGTTGAGTAAGCTTGGAAACTCGACACTGAAATCAAGTTGTCCTTGGATAAAATATCCAAATATTTATCCTTAAATCCTCGAAGCAAATTAGTCATTTCTCTATAGCCTTCTTGCTGCCATTTTAAGACCTGGAGCTTTTGCTTCAGTTTGTCTACTTTCGTATATTCTGCCTTCATTAGCTGTTCAACCATAGACTCCGTATCCAGCCCAGAAAAACCTGTCAGCCTAAGTTTATTACTTATAAGCATAGTATCCCTCCTTATCTTTTTTCATCAACTATAATACCTGCCATTTCCCAAAGGTGGGCTACCATGTCCAATGTCTTTTCTGGAGGTATTTCACGAATAACTTCTTTTGTGTCTTTGTTAATTACTTTCACCATAATTTGTTTTGTCTCGTCATGGATTGAGAATTCAAATTCAGCCATTACACCACTTAATTTTTTATTTGCTTTTTCAATAGCTTCAATGACAGTCTTCTCTGCAATAGTAGGTTGGTACTCCGGATAGGCTTGTTTGTATTCAAGCAAGTCAATATTTTTATCAACGACTGGATTCTTTTTATCTCTGCCAATCATTTCGTTATTCATCGTTTGAGCAGTAGGCATAGGCATATGTGCCGATTGAGCATTGCTTTCTATTTTCATATTAAATCCCTCCGACGACAATTTCTTTATCTATATCTATGTATCGTCATTTTTCTTTTTAGGATTTATATACTATCTTATAGCTAATATGACCTATATCAGATGAGCATTCTCTTTAATCCAACTTTTTGTTTTAGCAATACCAGATTCCAGAGAGTGATTTGGTTTCCATCCAAGAAGACGATTGGCTTTATTATAATTGCAAAGCAGCTTCATAATTTCACTTTGAGGATGAATATGGGGAACATGTTCTATTTTCTTTTCATCTTCTGCAATTAATAACGCTAAGTCATTAATGGATATATCACGTCCTAAACCAGCATTAATAATTTCTCCGTTTACTTTATCACTGTATCCTGCCTGTACAACAAACTCTGCACAGTCCTCTACATATAAGAAATCCCGTGTTTGATCTCCTGTTCCATAGATCAATAGTTCTTCTCCTTTTAAAGCCTTTTTAAGGAAGATAGCGATTACTCCCCCTTCTCCCCCTGTTTTTTGGAATGGTCCATAGGTGTTAAACGGTCTTACGACTACTGTTGGGAGTTTGTAAGCATACCAATAGGAAAGCACCATATTCTCTCCTGCAATCTTGCTTCCTGCATAAGGAGAAGCAGGTTTGGTCGGATGAAGCTCTGTGATGCCGGTTTCATCATTAGCTCTGTCATAAACCATACAGGTACTCATAAAGACCATCTTGGTATTATTTTTTTTGCACTGCTCAAGTACATTAAAAGTTCCTATCACATCGTTATCAAAAGTAGTTTTAGGATCGTCAATGCTGTCTTGAACATTGATACTAGCCCCTAAATGGTAGCAAATATTAAATTTATTATTAAATAGGTGTTCAAGTATTTGATTATCCTTAATATCTCCCTTGATAAATGCTTTAAAGTTTGGATGATTTATAAATTCTTTAAGATTTTCTTCTCTGCCATTGGATAAGTCATCTAAAACCCAGACATTATGGGAATCATGTAATAGTTTTCTTACAACCCATCTTCCAATAAAGCCTGCTCCACCGGTTACTAATATATTCAAAATACTCACTCCTTATCAAATATAAAGAGTAGGATTATCCTACTCTATAAGTATCGACTAATTCTTTTACTATCTTTATTACATACATTATATCTTCTTTTGACATCTTAGGAAATAGCGGTAGTGTAATAATTCTATCATAAAGCTTTTCTGCATTTGGGCATAGGCCCTTTTTATAACCTAGCTTTTGATAATAAGGATGGTAATACACAGGAATATAATGGACATTAACCCCTATATTATGAATACGTAATTCATCGAATATTACTCTTCTATCCGGTCTTATTTTATCCGTATCGAGTTGAAGAACATAGAGATGCCATCCGGATAGCGTATCATTCAGCTGCTTTTGAATAATGACACCATCAAGGTCTTTAAACGCTTCATTATACATCTCGGCATATTCTCTTCTTTTTTGAAGGAAACTTTCCAGTTTATTAAGCTGGCTGCAGCCAAGAGCCGCTTGAATATCCGTCATTCTATAATTGTATCCTAAGACATGCTGTTCGTAATACCATGCTGCGTTATCATTTAAAAGCATCTCCCTATCCCTTGTAATGCCATGGGATCGAAAGAGCATTAATTTTTGATACAGTTCTTCATCATTGGTTGTTATGGCTCCCCCTTCTCCGGTTGTAACAGGCTTAACAGGATGAAAGCTAAAGGTTGTCATATCCCCGATGCTTCCAATTTTTCTTCCCTTGTATTCTGCTCCCAGGGCATGGGCAGCGTCTTCTATGACAATCAGATTGTGTTCTTTGGCGATTTGCATAATCTCATCCATATCGCAGGGCTGTCCTGTATAATGAACGGGTATAATTCCCTTTGTTTTATTTGTGATTTTTCTTCTGATATCTTTCGGATCAATATTATAGGTTTCCGGGTTTATATCAGCAAAAACGGGGGTCCCACCGCAATAAAGTACTGCATTGGAAGTAGCGGCAAAGGTCATTGGCGTCGTAATAACTTCGTCTCCCTCACCGATCCCCGCTGCAAAACAAGCAGCGTGAAGAGCTGCTGTTCCATTGGATATTGCTACTGCATATTTAGCGCCTGTAATCGTCTTTAATTGATTTTCAAACTCCTCAATAGCCGGGCCTGTGGTTAAATAATCGCTTTTTAATACATTGATCACAGCCTGTATATCGTCTTCATCAATCCACTGACGCCCATAGGGTAAAAAATCATCTCTCATTTTGTCACACTCCTGTTATTCTTTCGTTGATCAGATTGAATATTTCGGAAGCTAAACGCTTAGCTCCCAACCCGTCAACTAATTCTTGTCCCTTAGCTGACATCTCTAATCTTTTTTCATAAGTCATTTTCTTGATTGAATCAAATATATTTTCAATATTGGATGCTTTAATAATACCTAATTGTTTTAGTTTTTCAGATGCCATGATTTGATTATCTGCTACTACAATGCCTATGGCAGGTGTGCCACAGGCTGCTAATTCATATACTGTAGAACCACAGGCTGAAATAGCCAAATCACATCTTTTCATTAAATCAGACATAGTGGGATTATGATAAAGTTTAACTCTAGGTTGATTGAATGTCTCTAAATATTTCTTGGGAAAAGCCGGTCCAATCACTACATGAAGATTTACATCAAGTTCACCTTTAAGTATATTTAAAATAATTTTTTCTGTAATTCTATTGATGTCAGAGCCTCCTACAGTCACCAAAATATCTTTACATACAGGATTTATGTGTCTTTTAGCCTGATTTTGAAACTCTTTTCTTAATAAAACATATTGAAGACCTAAAAAGGTTTTCATATATTTTTCTTTTCTATAGCTTAAATCTAAGGCATAGGGGTTTTGATTAATGATAAAATCAACGGGATATTCTTCTTGCTTTAAATCATCAATATAGCCCAAAAGGGTTCCTTTTCTTTTTAAACTTTTAAAGAAGCTAACATCTACATTGTAGCTATCAACAATTATACAATCATAGGCTATGTCTTTAAGTCTATTTAACAGCTCTTCTTTGGAAAATCGGAGTACGGCATATCCATTTTGTTTTAAATAACTAACACCTAAGTCAAATTCTTCTCCTTCTAAACAAACATAGGATACCTCTGCAAATTGTTTTAATTCCTCAGCAAGTACTAAGGTTCTCATAATATGCCCCATGCCTATGGTTTTGCCTCCATCTGCGCGAATTAGAATTTTCATCGTTTAACCTACTTTCAAGTGGTCTTAAATACATTGCTTATTTCCACTAACTCTTTAATTTTCTTTGCTCTTTGCAGCCAAGTATGATTTTCTTTTGCTTTTTGCATCCCATTTAAAGCAATATAGTTTCTTTTTTCTTCATCTGCTAAAATATCTTTGATTTGTTCCGGTAAGAGCTCTATTTTATCCCAAGAATAAAAGAGGAGATCTTCTTTGTCATTAAATTGTTTTTCTAAATATGGATTGCTATCTGTTACAGAAATCGCTCCTTGAAGCATGGAAGTAAAGATTCTTTCATGAGAACCATTATTAAAATTAGGAAGTACATTTAAAACGCATTTAGAATTCCCCATTAAAGAAAGCATTTCATTGAATCCAACAGAATTATGAATTCTAAAATTTTTATACTTTTCAAAAGGATTCTTTTCCCATCTAAGTGAACCATAAAAATCTATTTCTATTCCAGATTTAATTAATTCTTCAATACACCTATATCTACGATAACTCCTTACATAGCCATCCACCAATTGTAGAAATACAGGATTATTCATTAATATTCCGTACTCTCCATAAAAATTTTTTGATTGGAGTACAAACTTAAATCCTCCTTCTAATGATTTATCTGGATTAGCTAATAAATATTCTACCGCTTCATCCATTATGGAAATAACGGTTTTAGGTAAAATTAACCACTCATTACGGATTAGGTTGGGATCTTTAAAACTTCCTCCAAATAACACATCGATCTCTCGAACTCTTTGGTCTTTAGGATTTCCTTCTTTAATACTTCCTCCATGAGGTAAAAATGCGGCTCTTTTGAGAGGGTAATATGTACATAGAAATTCAATATGAGAGTAATCTACACAAGTTAAAATAAGTTTATTCAAATTAGTATTAATTCTTTGAAGGTGATAAATTGGATGGTCTACTAAACAGCCAACATAAGCAGTATTAGTAAGATTAAATAAAAGCTCATTATTTGCCTCTAAGTCTACTCCAATACAATTGAATGCAAATGCAAAATCACAGGCCTGGGAAAATACATCTTGTAAATCTTTTGTCCATTGAGATTTCATTAAATCTATAATAAATACCTCATCACCTAATTGTTTAAAGGCTTTACCTAAATAATCAATAAATATTCTAAGCACATTATACTGAGATTGTCCTTTTAATAATACAATTCTAGCCATTAGAGTCCTCCTCAGAAATTTTAGTAAAATTCCTATACATCTTTTTGAATGATAGACTGATTTATGTTTGAAACTTCAGGATGATTATCTAAATATGAAATAATATCATCTATAGTAAAATGTGAATTGTCATCATATAAGGCATCATATATTTTTTCTACAACCTCAAAATCTTCTTTAGTGTCTACACATAATCTATAGTTGGGTCTATTCCAGCTTTCCTCTGCCTCCATCTTTTCAATAGTAAACTCCTCTGGATGCTCATACATATATAAGGTTACATGTTCTCTGTATCTTGCTTCTGTGGCTTCTTTATGGGCTTTTATAAGAGCTTCTTTTGTAAATATCTCTGCATCGAAGCCTCTGGCAAAGGTATTAGGGACATCAACTCTCATGTAGTCTACTTTTGCCTCTAAAAATTTATCAATTAATGTATCAATCACTTCTGCACTAATCAAAGGACAATCCCCAGTAACTCTTATAATATATTCTCCTTCAAACTGTTCTGCTGCATCAACATATCTCTTTAACACATCATCTTCCGAGCCTCTAAAAATAGTTCCTCCTGCATTCTCTACTATTTCAACCAGTTGATCATTTTCAGAATTGGTAGAAGTAGCAACAATTGTTTTTTCGATTTTACTAGATTGATTTAATCGATTTAATATGTGCACAATCATAGGAATACCTTTAATCTCTTTAATAACTTTACCCGGCAATCGCTCAGATCCCATTCTGGCTTGAATAATGCAAATTACGCCATTCCCCATATTATAACCCTTCTTTCACTAAATAACTTCCCAAGTAATTGGTTCATTCTTTTTAATATCTTTTCTGGCTTCTCTGCCCACTACAATATCAAAGTATTTTGGCATAAGTCCAACACCCGGTCTAAGTACTGCCAGCATATCTTCTGTTATTATAGTACCTTTTGGAATATCCATTTTAGCAAAAATACTTCTACGTCCTCTTTGGTGATGTAATCTTTCTGTATGAGCTAATCCCTTAATAGAAGAACCAATAGCTTTTTCAGCATCTCTAATGCCTTTTACCATAGCTTTTAATTCATCCGGCTCAATCGCAAATTTATGATCGGGTCCTTTTAGGTTTCTATCCAGGGTAAAGTGCTTCTCTATTACCTTAGCACCTCTTGCTACAGCAGCAATGGGTATAGCAATACCCAAAGTATGATCAGAATATCCAACCGGGAGTTGAAAAGCAGACTTCATCGTATCCATTGCTGCTAAATTTACCTCTCCTACAGGCATAGGATAACTAATCCCACAGTGTAATAAAATGACTTGATTATTCCCCTGCTCATAAATTGCATTTAAAGCATCTTCTATCTCTCCTAGATTAGCCATGCCTGTTGAAAGAATAATAGGCTTATTCTTTTTAGCAATATATCTAAGGAAAGGTATATCCACCATTTCAAAAGAAGCAATCTTGTAAGCTTCCATGCCTAATTCTTCTAACTCTTCAACGGCATCATAGTCAAAAGGCGTGGATAAAAAAATAATTCCCTTTTTATCAGCATACTCCTTTAATTCTCTTTGCCACTCTCTTGGAAGCTCTAAACCTTTATATAATTCATATAAAGTTGGAACCCCTTCATATTCGTTTCCAAGTTTCATAATTGGATGAGAAGTATTTGCAGCAATTTTATCTGCTGTGAATGTTTGAAATTTAACTGCATCTGCCCCTGCTTCTACCGCTACATCAATAAGTTTTTTTGCTTGTCCTAAATCTCTGTCATGATTGCTCCCTGCCTCTGCAATGATAAAACAAGAACTGTCTTCACCAATTAATCTATTTCCAATGGAAATGCTCCTCATATAATTTCCTCCTAGTAAAATATTTCTACTAATGTTATCGTAAATAATCTTTCTAATAATTATACATTAAAAAAAGCCAACTACAAATGTAATTGACTTATTTATTATCTACTATAAAAATTGCATCATCATATCTTAACATTAGAAGATTAGGTTTAAATTGACCCATTTGAGACTCTACAGTTTTGCCCTCTGCCCACTCTTTAATCATCTTTCCATAATCAATG
>JAAYPH010000113.1 GCA_012519955.1 Candidatus Epulonipiscium sp. | reverse complement strand
GTTAAAATCAATAAAAATGTTGTAGTGGGCCGTTCCATTACGATTGATGAATTATTTGAAGAAAGCTACAAAGCAGTCTTTGTTGGAAGCGGTGCCGGTCTGCCTAAATTTATGGGTATTGAAGGGGAAAGTCTAAACGGCGTTTATGCTGCCAATGAATTTTTAACCCGAGTAAATTTAATGAGAGCATATGATTTCCCCAACAGCCCTACCCCTGTAAAGGTCGGCAGCAAAGTTGCTGTTATTGGCGGTGGGAATGTTGCTATGGATGCAGCAAGAACTGCAAAAAGACTTGGGGCAGACGAAGTTTACATCATTTATCGCCGCGGAGAAGAAGAACTTCCTGCAAGAAAAGAAGAAATCCATCATGCCAAAGAAGAAGGCATCATATTTAAACTGCTTACAAATCCAAAGAAAATTCATGGCGAAAACGGTTGGGTAAAGGCTATAGAATGTGTAGAAATGGGTCTTGGAGAACCGGACGAATCAGGAAGAAGAAGACCTGTTGAAGTGGAAGGAAGCAATTTTGTCATGGATATGGATACAGTGATTATAGCCATTGGGCAAAGTCCTAATCCGCTTATTCGTCAAACGACTCCGGGCTTAGATACCCACAAATGGGGCGGCATTATTGTAGAAGAAGAAACCATGCACACTAGCAAAGAAAATGTCTATGCCGGAGGAGACGTGGTGACTGGTGCTGCTACCGTTATTTTAGCCATGGGTGCAGGTAAAAAAGCGGCAAAGTCGATCCATGAAAAGATCCAAAGCACAATAAATGCATAAAATAGCTTTTTTCATAAGCGGGGAACTAGCTTCCCCGCTCATTTTGCTGCATAGAAAATTCCTTCAGATTTCCTATTTAATAAAAGTACAAACTACTAGACAAACCAAGTATTCTATGGTAAAATACATTGTTGTTCGGACAATTAAATACTGTTGGGTAGTCGCCAAGCGGTAAGGCACAGGATTCTGACTCCTGCATCCGAAGGTTCGAATCCTTCCTACCCAGATATAGGCGGATGTGGCGGAATTGGCAGACGCAGCAGACTCAAAATCTGCCGGTGGCAACACCGTGGGGGTTCGACTCCCTTCATCCGCATTAAGAACAGAGCACTTTTAAGTGCTCTATTTTTTTAGCTTAAAACACCAATGCATACTATTTTAAACAGGTGGAATAAATAAAGAAAAGATGTAAGAAAATATTTAAAAATAACTTATTAAAATGGGTTGAAAAAGTTCTAAGAATCCATTATAATAGAATTAAGTTATTAAAATCAATTTAAAAAGCCTGGAGGGGATCTAATGAGAGAATATTTCGAAGGTATTAAGAAGATACCATATGAAGGACCTAAATCTACTAATCCTTTGGCGTTTAAATACTACGATCCAGAGAAAGTAGTTGCAGGTAAACCTATGAAGGATCATTTCAGATTTGCAATGAGCTATTGGCATACCTTAACCGCAATGGGCGCTGATATGTTTGGAGATGGTACAGCACAAAGACCATGGTCAGGAAAAGAAGGCATGGAGCTGGCTAAGGCAAGGGCAGAAGCAGGATTCGAATTTATGAGCAAATTAGGAATCGAATATTTCTGCTTCCATGATCTTGATATTGCACCGGAAGGCAATTCTTTAGAAGAAAAATTTGCTTACTTAGATGAAATCTCCGATTATATCTTAGAATTAATGAAGAAAACAGGCATCAAATGCTTATGGGGGACAACCAATGCATTCAGCAATCCAAGATTCGTTCATGGAGCATCTACTTCTCCTAATGCAGATGTATTTGCGATTGCAGCTGCCCAAGTTAAAAAAGCCATTGATATTACTAAGAAATTTGGCGGAGAAAACTATGTATTCTGGGGTGGAAGAGAAGGTTATGAAACACTTCTTAACACCAATACAGCTTTAGAACAAGACAACTATGCAAGATTTTTACAAATGGCAGTAGATTATGCTAAGAAAATTGGCTTTACAGGACAATTCTTAATCGAGCCAAAACCAAAAGAACCTACAAAACATCAATACGATTTTGATACAATGACTGTTTTAGGATTCTTAAGAAAATATAATTTACAAGACCATTTCAAAATGAATATAGAAGCGAACCATGCGACTTTAGCAGGACATACCTTCCAACATGAACTGAACATGGCAAGAATTAACGGCGTATTGGGAAGTATTGATGCAAACCAGGGAGATATGTTATTAGGATGGGATACAGACCAATTCCCAACCAATATCTACGACGCTGTTTTAGCGATGTATGAAGTACTTAAAAACGGAGGAATCGCACCGGGAGGCTTTAACTTCGATGCGAAGGTAAGAAGAGGTTCCTTTGAAGTGGAAGACTTATTCATCGGATACATTGTTGGTATGGATACTTTTGCAAGGGGTCTTATTATTGCGGACAGATTGCTTCAGGACAGAGTATTAGAAAGCTTTATTGAAGAAAGATATGCAAGTTACAATGAAGGTATAGGAAAAGATATCGTGGAAAATAAAGTAGGCTTTGAAGAATTAACAGCTTATGCCCTTAAACATGATAAGGTTGTTAACAAATCAGGCAGACAGGAATTGTTAGAGGATAAAATTAATCAATATATTTATACTATATAATGCTTCATAAAAATTTATAATACGGGTTGCCATCAGGCAACCCTTAAGGAGGATTAGCATGATTTTTTTGGGGATTGATTTAGGAACTTCTTCTGTAAAAGTGCTTGCTGTGGATCACAATGGAACAATACTTGGGGAATCTTCAAAGGAATATCCGGTATATTACCCAAAAAGCAATTGGGCGGAACAAAACCCTGAAGACTGGTGGGTTAATACCAAAGAAGCTATTAAAGAAGTTATTAGTAAAAATAATCTCCCTGCAGGAGAGATTCGTTCCATTGGGTTTAGCGGCCAAATGCATGGACTGGTAGCCTTGGATGAAAACAATAACGTACTGCTTCCTGCAATACTCTGGTGCGACCAAAGAACGGCAGAGGAATGTGAGGACATTACCAATCATTTTGGACAAGAAAAACTCACAGAACTTGTGGGCAATAAGGCCCTCACTGGCTTTACTGCACCCAAAATTCTATGGGTTAAGAAAAACCATCCTGAATTGTTTGAAAAAATAAGACATATTCTTCTTCCAAAAGATTATATCCGATTTAGATTAACAGGAGATTATGCAACGGATGTATCCGATGCTTCCGGAATGCTTCTTTTAGATGTTAAAAACAGATGTTGGTCTAAAGAAATGATAGAATACATAGGCATTCAAGAAGAATATCTTCCAAAGCTCTATGAATCCTATGAAGTAACAGGAAAATTATCAGAGGCAGTGAAAGAAGAACTGGGATTAACCGGAGAAGTTCTGGTTGTAGGCGGAGGTGGAGACAATGCCGCTGGAGCCATAGGAACCGGAACCGTTAAAGAAGGAACCGTAATGGTGACCCTTGGTACTTCCGGCGTTGTGTTTGCAGCCCATGATGCTTACGCTGTAGACAGCCAGAATCGTCTTCATGCCTTCTGCCATTCTAATGGAAAGTATCATTCCATGGGGGTAATGCTTTCGGCGGCCAGCTGCTTAAAATGGTGGGTAGAAGAAGCCAATAAAGGAATGAACTTTGATGACCTCTTAAAAGAAGCCGGTGAGGCAGAACCCGGATGCGGAGGAGTTATCTTCCTTCCATACCTCATGGGAGAACGTACCCCTTATGCTGATCCTGACGCAAGAGGAATCTTCTTAGGATTATCCATGAGCACCACCAGAGGAGAAATGACAAGAGCGGTATTAGAAGGTGTATCCTTTGGACTAAGGGATTCTCTTGAAATTCTAAAAGACATCAATGTGCCGATTTCTCAAATCATTGCGATTGGAGGAGGCTCAAAGAGTCCTCTATGGAAACAAATTCTTGCAGATATCTTTGGATATCCGATAGATGAAATCAATACAAATCAAGGCGGGGCTTTAGGAGCTGCTATTTTGGCAGGAGTAGGCGCAGGAGAATTTAGCAGCATCGAAGAAGCCTGTGATAAATTTATAAAAGTAGTTGGCTCTGTAAAACCTATAGAGCAAAATGTAGAAAAATATAATAAAATTTATACACGTTACAGAGCAGCTTATCAATCTTTAAAGGATTGGTTTAAGCTTAGTGCTGATTTATAAACAGATATACTAGAAGTTTTTTAGGTTAAATTTATTATCAAAATAACT
>JAAYPH010000112.1 GCA_012519955.1 Candidatus Epulonipiscium sp. | reverse complement strand
GTGGCATAATAGTTAAGACGAACAGGCAGTTTTACCTGCTGTCTGTTCGTCTTTTATATCATTTGTTCCGTATTCAGTTTACCCTGACCCTCGGTTCACAGGTTGTCTTTATGACTACTTGTATTTTGGGAGGCTGTTTTTTTATTGCATAGGAAATTCCTTCAGATTTCCTATGCAATAAAAAGCCCTCCCGGCAAAATGCACACTGGCGCGTATTGTATTTTGTCGGCAAAAAAATTTTTATAAATTTACTTGATTTTGAAAAGAATATTCATTGAAAACTTTTCTTTTTAAAAGTATAATACTGGTATAGAACACTATACAAATTAATGAAGGGAGAGATAGGATGAAGTGTTTGTATAATGGAAAGCTAATTTTAAAAGACCAGGTCATTACGGGAAAAGCAATTATCTTCGATGAGCGAATTTATGATATTGTTGATGAAAATGAATTGAGTACGATTAAAAATCTGGAAAAGATCGATGCAAAGGGTAATTATATCTCACCAGGATTTATTGATATACACATTCATGGATTTGATGGATATGATACAATGGACGGCACTGAAGAAGCTCTTAAGTCAATCAGTAAAGGCATTACAAGAAACGGAGTAACCTCATTTTTACCCACGACAATGACAATGTCCAAGGAAAGAATCCTGAATGCCCTGGAAGCTGTACGCCAATTCAAAGGAAAGGAAACAGAAGGAGCAGAAATTTTAGGGGTTCATATGGAGGGGCCGTTTATTAATGTGAAATTTAAAGGTGCCCAGGACCCACAGTATATCATCCCTTCGGATTTTGAAATGGTTAAAGCATATAAAGATATCATCTCATTAATTACTATAGCACCGGAGACAGAAGGGGCATTGGAATTTATTAAAAAGGTTAAAAGAGAGACCAATATCGTTCTTTCTATGGGACATACAGCTGCTACTTATGAAGAAGCCAGAGAAGGTATTATTTGCGGTATTAGCCATGTTACCCATTTATTTAATGCTATGACAGGGCTTCATCACCGTAATCCGGGAGTGGTAGGAGCTGCTTTAACCCATGATGTTACCTGTGAGGTAATCGCAGATACGATTCATATCCATTCTGGACTATTCTCAATGCTTCTTAAGACAAAAGGTATAGACAAAATCGTTCTGGTTACCGATTGTATGTCTGCCGGAGGAAAAGAAGAGGGAGAGTATGAATTAGGGGGACAAAAAGTAATTGTTAAAGATAAACAAGCCAGACTTGAAGATAATACCCTTGCCGGAAGTGTGCTTAATTTAAAAGATGCAGTATATAATGTTAATGAGCATACTGATTTTACCATTCCTCAGTTAATTTCTCTTGTTACCGCAACTCCTGCAAAAATCCTGGGGGTTAACCAGCGAAAGGGAACTCTTGAAGTAGGAAAGGATGCAGATATAACGGTATTTGATAACAAAATGAATATTTCTTTAACTATTGGAAGGGGGAAAATTTTGTATGAAATTTAATTTAGGAAATCTAAGAATTTATATTGAATCTAATTATGAAGAAATGAGTAAAAAAGCAGCTTACATTTTATCAAGCCAAATTCGCCTTTATCCTCAAAGTGTAATAGGTCTTGCTACCGGAGGAACCCCTGTCGGTATGTACAAAGAACTGGTGCGTATGCATAAAGAAGAGGACTTAGATTTTTCTGAACTCACTACCTTTAATTTAGATGAATATTATCCTATTTCAAAGGATAATCCTCAAAGCTACTATTATTATATGATGGATAATTTATTCAGTCATGTGAATATTGATATAAACCGAGTGCATATACCAAATGGAATGGCAGAAGATGTTAAGGAAGAATGCAAGAACTATGAAAAGATGATAAGAAATGCCGGAGGCGTTTCTCTTCAGATCTTAGGCATCGGTCCTAATGGGCATATCGGATTTAATGAACCTGATACCAAATTAGAACCCTACACCCATTTGGTTGAATTGGATGAAAAGACGATTGAAGCCAATTCAAGATATTTTAATTCAATGGAAGAAGTTCCAAAGCAAGCACTCAGTATGGGCGTTAAAACCATTATGAGTGCAAAGAAGCTTGTCCTTTTGGCAAGCGGAAAAAATAAAGCTGAAGTTATTAAGGAAGCTATTATGGGAGGCATTACACCGGAGATTCCTGCATCCTTTTTACAGCTTCATCCGGATGTGACTTTTATACTGGATGCGGAGGCAGCTTCTGAGGTTTTACCATTATTAGAAAAGGAACGGGCATAAAACCGTTCCTTTTTACAGCCATTTTTTTCTTTTAAAAATAATATAGAGGATAATTATAAGCAGAAACATAATTCCGAGACTCAGTGGATAACCATATTTCCAGCTCAGTTCCGGCATATATTCAAAATTCATTCCATAGATTCCTGTAATCAGTGTAAGGGGAGCAAAGAAAAGGGCAAGTATCGTCAATCGAGTCACAATGGCATTGGTTTGTGCAGTAAGAACGGATTCGTATAAATATAATAACTGATCCCCCATTTCTTTTAGACTGGATAAATAATCATAGAGTTTATTCATTCTGATATCGATATTTTTGAAATACCGAACATGGTTCGGTTTTATAAAGCCATTTTCATTGACGAGAAATTGATCTCCGATATACAAAAGAGGGCGAAGATATTTTTTTAATTGATTGATTTGCATTCTAATAGTGTTTATTTCTATGAATTGCTTTTTCTCTACATTCG
>JAAYPH010000111.1 GCA_012519955.1 Candidatus Epulonipiscium sp. | reverse complement strand
TTTTATCCCGCAGAGGAATATCATCAAAAATACTTAAAAAAGAATCCGAATGGATACTGTCATATTAAATTATAAAATTGAAAGTTTTTGTTGGACATCTTGCAATTTTCGCAAATCAATGTTAGAATTTAATTCCAATGAAAGACTTGCATTACGATAGGAGGTATAATAATGAGCGATAAGATAAGAATCGGTATTGTTGGTTACGGTAATTTAGGAAGAGGAGTAGAAGCAGCATTAAAGCAAAATTCAGATATGGAATTAAAGGCTGTATTTACAAGAAGAGATCCTAAGGACATAGTTCTTAAGGACAGTAATGTTCAAGCAGTACATATGGAAGATATTGAAAACTATAAGGATGAAATAGATGTTATGATTTTATGCGGCGGTTCTGCAACGGATTTACCAGAGCAGAGTCCTGCTTTAGCCAGATTGTTTAATATAGTAGATAGCTTTGATACCCATGCCAAAATTCCGGAACATTTTGCAGCAGTAGATCAAGCATCAAAAGAAGGAAATAAGGTTGGTGCAATTTCTGTTGGATGGGATCCAGGTTTATTCTCAATGAATCGTATTTTGGCTGAGGCTGTTTTACCTGAAGGAAGTAACTATACCTTTTGGGGAAGAGGTGTAAGCCAAGGACATTCTGATGCGATTAGGCGTATTAAAGGTGTAAAAAATGCTGTTCAATATACTATACCGATAGAAGATGCCATTGAAAAAGTACGCTCAGGTTCAAATCCAGATTTGACTGTAAGAGAAAAGCACTTAAGAGAATGTTATGTCGTAGCTGAAGAAAATGCAGATCAGGAAGCTATTGCAAATGAAATCAAGACAATGCCCAACTATTTTGCGGATTATGACACAATCGTTCATTTTGTTTCTGAGGAAGAACTAAAATTAAATCATTCTGCTATGCCTCATGGAGGTTTTGTAATAAGAAGCGGAAAAACAGGAGATGGGAATACCAATCATATCATAGAGTTTTCATTGAAATTAGATAGTAACCCTGAATTTACTGGCAGTGTTTTAGTAGCTTATGCCCGTGCAGTATATAGATTAAATCAAGAAGGACAAAGTGGTGCAAAGACAGTTTTTGATATTCCTCTGGCTTATCTTTCACCAAAATCAGGAGACGAATTAAGAAAAGAATTACTCTAAACAAAAAAGCTCGCATAATATTATGCGGGCTTTTTTACGGAAAAGTATTTAGATATTTATACTTTAAAATATTTCTGTACCTTTAAGATTATACAGCATTATGAACGAAGGATACTATGCTGTCAATAGGAATGTCTGTTACAGAACCTACTGTATATACAGGATATCCATTCCATCCACCTGCTGTAATAGCTCCGAGTTCGCTGGCCGGAAGAATAGGACCTGGTCCATAACTGTCTCCATATCCGGATGCGCTTCCACAACCATATCCTGTACCGCCGAAACCATAATCCCATGGGCCTACATTAAATCCTGTGCAAGCATTTCCTAAAGAACATCCTGGAGGGGGTCCAATCCTGGTAATAAGACGAACAAAACAGTTGTTAACGGATAAAATTACCCCGGTAAAGCCTGCACCGGACTGCCCGCCACTGCTAGTAAAGATAGTTACTGTTTCGCCGATATAATTAGCAAGCAATGCTGCAAAATTTCCTCCTGAAAATCCTCCAAAACCATCTGGCATGATTATTTCCTCCTTTTAGGTTGAAATTTTAAAGATATCTACTCTATATAATATTCAATTGGCAATAAAGTGTGTTGGCCACAGCCAGTACATTTTAAATATTAAAGAGATGTACAAGACAAATTTTTATTGCATAATAAAATTGGCAGCCCTTTGGGCTGCCAAAATTTAATATTCAAATGATATCTTATCCTGATTCATTTTTATATACACATGACTGGAATCTTTAAGTTTTCCACAGAGGAATAGTTCTGCAAGTTCATCTTCTATAAGTTTTTGAATCGTTCTTCTTAAAGGACGGGCACCGTATTTGGGATCATATCCTTTTTCCAGAATAAAGTCTTTAACTTCATCGTCGACTTGTAAGATTATATTTTTTTCTCTTGCCTCGTTAATCACTTCTTTTAGCATTAAGTCTACGATTTGCTTGAGTTCTTCTTTGTTTAATTCTGTAAATACAATGATTTCATCGATTCGATTCAAAAATTCAGGACGGAATGTTTCTTTTAATGCATCGTGAACCTTATTTTCTAATGCAGTATAATTATGTTTTTCAAAACCTATGCCATGGGCTTTTAAACTGGTTCCTGCATTGGAGGTCATAATGATTATTGTATTTTCAAAATGAACAGTACGTCCCTGACTATCAGTCAATCGTCCATCTTCCAGTATTTGCAGGAGCATATTAAACACATCTGGATGGGCTTTTTCAATTTCGTCCAATAATATGACTGAATAGGGTTGTCTCCTTATTTTTTCAGTAAGTTGGCCTCCTTCATCATATCCAATATATCCCGGGGGAGAACCGATTAATTTGGACACAGTATGCTTTTCCATATATTCGGACATATCAATGCGAATTAATGCTTCTTCACTTCCAAACAGTTCTGCCGCAAGGGTTTTTACCAATTCAGTTTTTCCAACCCCTGTTGGTCCAACGAATATGAAAGAAGACGGTTTATTTCTTTTTTTGAATCCAGAGCGATTTCTTCTGATTGTTTTTGACAGACTGACTACAGCTTTGTGTTGACCGATGACGCGTTTATGAAGATTATCTTCCAATGTTAAAAGTTTTTCAGCTTCTATTTGGGTGATTCTTTGGACAGGAATTTTTGTCCAAGCTTCTATAATCGAGGCAATATCATCTACAGTAATTGAAACGTTGTTATTCTGTTTTTCTAGCTGAGCAATTCTTTCTTGTAATCTGCATTCTTCCATTTTATACTCGGCTGCTTTTTCATAGTCATCCTTAAAAGCCGCTTCTTCTTTTTTGGCTTGAATAGCACTTAATTCCTTTTTTAAAGCCTCTAATTCCACCAGACCTTGATTTTTGAGATTTGCCCTTGAACCAGCCTCATCTATGATGTCAATGGCTTTATCAGGTAAGAATCTATCTGAAATATATCTTTTGGACAGTTTAACGGCTTCTTCGATGACTTCATCCGATATAGATACCTTATGATAGTTTTCATAGTAATCTTTTATCCCTTTAATGATTTCAATGGTTTCTTCAACTGAAGGTTCGTCAACCATAACGGGCTGAAAACGTCTTTCTAAAGCAGCATCTTTTTCAATATGTTTTCGATACTCATCTAAGGTTGTTGCACCAATAACTTGAATTTCTCCTCTTGCAAGAGCAGGTTTTAAAATATTGGCTGCATTCATTGCCCCACCTTCTGCGGTGCCGGCACCGATAATATTATGGAGTTCATCAATTACTAAAATGATATTTCCGCATTCTTTTGCTTCTTTAATAATTGCCTGCATTCTTCCTTCAAATTGTCCTCTAAATTGCGTTCCTGCAACGATAGAGGTTAAATCAAGAAGATAGATTTCAGTATTATATAGTTTAAGAGGCACTTGTTTTTCTACAATTCTTACAGCTAAACCTTCGGCAATGGCTGTTTTGCCTACACCGGGCTCTCCAATGAGGACAGGATTATTTTTATTACGACGATTAAGAATTTGAATGACTCGATCTATTTCTCGATGTCTTCCGATAATTCTATCGACTTCATTATTTTCAGCCTTAGCAGTTAAATTAATTCCATAGGTATCTAAATATTTTTTCTTCTTTCTCTTTTTTTTCTTAGGATTTTCTTCGTTATGGGAGGATGGATTAGAGGTATCCGTACTTGAGTCTGAAGGTTGGTATTTTTTATCTTGTGAGCCTTTTAATCCTGAAAAGGCATTATTAAGAAAGCTTATAAAGGGGTTCTGCTCATGATCAAGTTCTCCAGTATCTATATGATCCATGTTCAGATCCTCGAATATACTTCCCATCTGTTCATTTAGATTTTCAAGATCTTCTTGAGACAGACCTGTTTGTTGTAAAATTTGATTTAGAGGCCCGATGCCTTGTTTTTTTGCACAGGGCATACATAAACCTATCATTTCTTGTCTGCCATTTATAAGTTTAGGCATATAGATTACCGCAACATTTTTTTTGCATATAGAACATTTTGACATTCATACCACTCCATATTCCATTGTCTAAAATAAATTGAGCTTTCAATAGTATATCATTTTTTTAAATATTAAGGTAGGAGAGAAATTAATAAAATGATCAAAGGAACCATCACTACAATTCTTTGAATAATTTTATATAGATTTTTTATAGAAAGTATTATATTATATTTATATTACATTTATTGGAAAAATCAAAGTGGATTTAAAGATATATAGAAGAATGGTGGTTATATGTATATTACTGAGGAGTATACCGATACAATTAAGAAACAAAGAAAAGCATATTTTTTAGCTTTGACTTTAGTCATTATTCTTTCAGGCTTTATACTTAAATTTATTTCCGATTATTCAATAACCAGCGCTATGAAGGAATCTGACTATTCGTTGGAGGTAAGGGGATTAAGCTTAAAGTATTTATTGATTTCAATCGCCAGTGAGCTATACGACGTTAATGTCAGAATCAAAGAGGATCAAGGTCCATTTTATAAGCTTCAGGGAGATGAAACATATGACCATTATAAATGGATTAAAAAAACATATTCAGATATGGATCATGAAATGAAATCTTATTTAAATACGATTTATTTAGATGGGGCCAATGAAGGCAAATTGATCTATATAGTTGCAGAACTTGGAGATGAAGCAGGGATCAATCAAATCAATTATAAAATCCAATCCAGTACATTGCCTAATGAGATAAAAAATGCTGCAGAAAAGTTTTACCCATTTTTCTACGAAAATTATTTAAAAGATTATATAGAGATGAAGCGATATAAATATAACGATTACTTTTTTGAACTTAATCAACACATTCAAAAGGAGAAATTTGATTTATTAGGATTTATCGAAAGACTTTCGGGAATTGAGTACGATAAACACTATAAACCAGTATTATACTATACCATGCGTCCGGGAAATGCATGGGGCTTTACTTATAAAGATTTATACATAGCCCTGATTCCCATTAAAGAAGATGAATATGAAGATTTTTTCTATATTCTATACCATGAATATTCCCATGGAATCTTCAAAACCATAACGGATAAGAGAGAATTTAAGAAACTAGCAGAAGTCCTTAAAAACAATTCAACCATGTATAATGCATGGAATAATAATTATTACAATCAATTCTATACCTGGGAAGAATGGTGCGAAGAAAATTTAGTAGAGGGTTTTGCAATGTATTTGGACTACAGGGTAAAAGGAAAAAAGCCCAAGGGGATTAAGTCAATAAGGCCCTATGATCAAGAGTATTTTGAGTATTTAGTTCAAAATCATTTTGACCCTGCTGCTATGGAGCTAGAATATATTACGATTAAGTTTCTAAAAGAAATAGCTCAAATGAGTAATTAACCCCCTAAAGTTATATCTTGCTCTTGATACCATGACAAGGCTTCATATAAGTGATCTTTTTTAAAATCCGGCCACAAATCGTCAATGACATAGATATCGGCATACACCGATTGAATTGGCAGGAATCCGCTTAAACGGCGTCTGCCTCCCCAACGGATAATAAGGTCTATTCGAGGAATGGACTTTGAAGCATTGGAGGATAAATCCCACTGCCATCCATAATTCACTAAAAAGTTTATATTTATAAGCCCTTTACCAAATTGTACTCTTTTATTGGCAAATGGAAGCAGCTCTTTTGGGAAAAGAGGAGACTTTGTATTGCCAATTACAAGTAAATTAGCGTCTCTATGAGCCAATTTCATGACTGCCTCTACACACGCGTTCTGGAATGCTTTGGTTTGAACGGCAGGACGTTTGGTATTATCTTGAGTAAAGCCGTAGAAAGTCATTTCCTGGATGCCAAAATGAATACAAAGATTATAAAGTTCAAAGCCAGGGTTAATTCCGTAACTATATCCTTCGTGTTTTTCTTTGTTATGGGATTCGGCCCATCTGCGATTTCCATCGGGAATAATTCCAATATGCTTCGGCAATCTTTTAAAAGATTTAGCTTCCATTTTTTCACTTCTTTCTTAAAATAAATCTATAGAATGATGTATTGATTATATTATTCTTTTTAATATTTGCCAAGAAAAGAGATTCTTATTCTTACCTTATGCGCGAGTATGTATTTTGCCCGGAGGGCGTTTTATAACTTAGGAAATTCTGAGGAACTACCTATGTAATTAAAAATGAACCTTCAGGGAGAAGGTTCATAATTTTAATAATTGATATTTTGGTTGTTTTCTTGAGAATCTTCGTCTCTGTAATAATAACCGTAGCCGGGATAATAACCGTATCCAGGATATCCATAACCGGGACCATAGCCGTATCCAGGATAGTATCCGTAGCCGGGACCATAATTAAACCCAGGCCAATAGCCATAACCAGGGCCATATCCACAGCCGGGTCTTCCGCAAACAGGATAATAACCTACTCTGCGTCGTCTGTTTACATATCGATCCATCGAATCCCTCCTTTAATGTTTTAATATAGCTTATTCTCATGACTATTAAAATGTGACAAATTTCGATCTTATCCATTTGACATTGGAATATTCGGGTGATAAAATTAATTTCTTATATATGAAATAACACTTGAAATACAAGGGGAGAAAATAGATGTATGTTCATAAAGATATAAAAGCTCAAACAAAGCAGGAGTTTTATCAACAGCTGCTTTTACAATTTAAAGGATTGATTGAAGGAGAAATTGATTTTATAGCAAATTTATCTAACGGGTCGGCTATTTTATTTGATCATCTGGAAAATGTCAATTGGTCAGGTTTTTATTTATACAAAAATGATGAACTGGTTTTAGGTCCTTTTCAAGGAAAGCCGGCTTGTGTTCGCATTGCGATTGGTAAAGGCGTATGCGGAGCAGCAGCCAAAGAAAAAAAGAGCATCATCGTAGAAGATGTTCATCAATTTGAAGGGCATATTGCCTGTGATGGCGCTACAGAATCGGAAATCGTAATACCTATGATCAAAGGAGAAAAGTTTCTAGGGGTATTGGATATCGATAGTCCAGTAAAAGCAAGATTTTCAGAAGAAGATGAATATTATCTAACAAAATTTGTTGAAATATTATTAACAGGTTCTAATATTTAATAACGTGATGCGCAGACTAGAGAAAAATCTTTAGTCTGCTTTTTTGTTTTAAATTTAATTCAAATGGATATAATTTATGTGAAAATAATGGAATGGAGGTAAAATGTTGAAATCACTAGGCTTATGTATAGGTTCTTCAAGTGTAGGTTATGTTTTACTGGAAAAAGACGGAGACTGCATTAATGTTTTAGAACAAAATGCAATACCTCATGAAGGAAATCCCCGTCATATTATTAAACAAATCATGAATTCAGATACATTGGGTTCCTTTGATCATATTACAACTACAGGAAGAAAATTTAGAAATATGTTAGATGCATCTTCCATTTCAGAGCCTGAAGCGATTGAACAGGCATATAGATTTATATCCAAGCAAAATCCTGATTTAAAAGATGCCAACGTAATCATAAGTGCCGGAGGAGAAACATTTTTAGTCTATGCATTAGATAGAACCGGAAAAATAGTTAATGTACATACAGGGAATAAATGCGCTTCGGGGACTGGAGAATTTTTTTTACAGCAGCTTAAAAGAATGGACATTAATGTAGAAGATACAGCATTACAAGCCAATTTAAATGATCCCTATATGGTTGCAGGAAGATGTTCGGTTTTTTGTAAAAGCGATTGTACCCATGCCTTAAATAAAGGAATTGAAAAGTCAAAAGTAGTCGCTGGATTGTCTAAAATGATGGCGGATAAGATTATTGAGCTTCTTAAAAGGACTTCCTATAATAAAGTCCTATTAGTCGGAGGCACCTCTCAGAATATTACGATGATTCATTTTTTAAAAGAGAAGATACCTCATTTGGTAGTACCTGATTATGCCAGGATTTTTGAAGCTTTTGGAGCAGCTTTATGGGGGCTGGAGCACGATACCCAGCCAATCAATATGGATCAAGATTGGTTTCGCCGCAATCAAAGCTCCTTTTCATTTTTACCTCAGTTAAAAAAATACGAAGATAAAGTGATATTTAAAAATATGCCTGTTGAAGAGGCAAAACCTAATGATCGATGCATAGTAGGACTGGATGTTGGTTCTACCACCACAAAGGCTATCATTATGCGTGAAGAAGATAACGCAATACTTGCCTCTTGTTATCTTCGTACCAATGGTGATCCAGTTAAAGCTTCAAGACAATGTTACGAAAATCTAAGCAAACAGATACCCTGCAATATTGAAATTATAGGATTAGGCGTAACGGGTTCCGGGCGTCAGATTGCTGCGCTTCATGCCCTTACCCCTGCAGTAGTTAATGAAATCATTGCCCACGCCAATGGAGCAGTTTATTTTGATCCGGAAGTTGATACCATTTTTGAAATAGGAGGACAGGATGCCAAGTACACTTATATCACTAATGGTGTTCCTTCCGATTATGCCATGAATGAAGCTTGTTCAGCCGGAACAGGTTCATTTCTTGAAGAAGCTGCAAGAGAGTCCTTATACATTGATACAAAAGAAATCGGAAAAATCGCTCTTAGAAGTGAAAATCCCCCTAATTTCAACGATCAATGCGCTGCATTCATAAGCAGCGATATAAAAAGTGCCATACAAGAAGGCATTGATGTAAAAGATATCGCAGCCGGATTAGTATATTCCGTATGTATGAATTATATCAATCGTGTGAAAGGCAATCGGTCAGTTGGAAATAAAATATTTATGCAGGGAGGTGTTTGTTACAATAAAGCAGTTCCAATTGCGATGGCTGCATTGACAGGAAAAACAATTATTGTTCCTCCCCATCCTGGATTAATAGGGGCTTTTGGAGTTGCACTTAATGTCAAAGAAAAATTGCGTTTAAATCTCCTGGAGCCTATGCATTTTGATCTAGACGAATTGTCCAGGCGAGAAGTTGTATATAAGGAACCCTTTGTATGTGTCGGCGGTAAAGAAAAGTGCGACAGGAAATGCAATATTCAGAGGATACAAATTCAAAATAAAGTCTATCCTTTTGGCGGTGCTTGCAATAAATATTACAATATGCGCTATGAGCAAAACGATCATGATATCAGCCAATTGGATTTGGTACAGTTCAGGGAAAAATTAATATTTGAAAAATACAGTGCTCAGAGAGGCAAAAGAATTGCTTCTTATCAAAATAAAACCGTAGGAATCCCCAGATCACTTTTATGCAATACTTTTTTTCCACTTTATTATCAGTTCTTCTACGGCCTTGGATTTGATGTGGTATGCAGTGACGAGATTGATAAAGACAGTATAGAAAGAAAGGCGGCATCTTTTTGTTATCCTGTTGAAGTATCTCATGGAGCCATAGGGAATTTGATCAAAAAGAATCCGGATATTTATTTCTTGCCTCATGTAAAATCTGTGGAAGTTAAAAATGGAATACCTGCCAGTGTTACTTGTCCTTTTGTGCAGGGGGAACCATATTATATAAAATCCACTTTCCATGAGTTAAGCAATAAAATTGTTTTGAGTCCGGTCTTAGATTTTGCTAAGGGCTATGAATATATAAGAAATACCTTTATAAAAATAAGCAAGCAGCTTAATGTGGATATAAACCATGCAAAAACTGCGTTTGAACTTGGAATGCAGGCACAAAAAGACTTTTATCATGAGTGTAAAGAATTAGGAAAACAATTTTTAAAAGCGATTGAAGAGGACAATAATCGTGTGGGTTTTGTATTATTTGGACGTCCCTATAATGCTTTTACCCAATGGACCAATATGAGTATACCTCATAAGTTTGCTACAAGAAATTATCATATTATTCCATATGATTTTCTTCCTTTAGATGAAGAAGAAAGTGAAGAAAATATGTATTGGGCAATGGGACAGCTTATTTTAAAGGGAGCGCGGAAGGTACAAAAACATCCTCAATTATTTGGAATATATATTACCAACTTTAGCTGTGGTCCGGATTCTTTTTTAACCGGGTATTTTAGAAATATCATGGGCAGAAAGCCTTCTCTTACGCTGGAGTTGGACAGTCACACAGCAGATGCGGGAATTGATACGAGAATAGAGGCGTTCATTGATGTGGTAAAAAGTTATAGACAATTGGAAAAACAAAACCTGGAAGAAAAGAAGAAGGAGTTTAGACCAGCTATTTTAGAGAAAAGAAACGGAGCCGTATGGGTTGTTGATTCTAAAGGGGATAAATATTCCTTAAAGGATGACAAAGTTCATATTCTTATTCCTTCCATGGGAGGTATCGGATCGGAACTTTTAGCGGCTACTTTCAGGCATGTAGGAATAAGAGCTTCTGCCCTCCCAGAGCCGGGAGAAGAAGAACTAAAGATTGGAAGAGGTTTTTCATCCTGCAAGGAATGCCTCCCACTGCAACTAACCATTGGAAGCTTAATGAGATATTTAAGGGAAAGAAAAGAAAAAGACGAAGTGTTGGTATATTTCATGCCCAAGACTTCTGGTCCCTGCAGATTCGGACAATATAGTATATTAATAAAAAAATTGATCTTAAGGCTTCAACTGGAAAATGTGGCAGTTATCTCTTTAACCTCTGAAAACGGTTATGCCGGATTTGGAATGGATTCCTTGCTTCGAGCATGGCACTCGGTAATTATATCGGATGTTTTAGAAGAAATAAGAAGTGCGGTTTTGGTATTAGCAAAGGATCAAAGAAAAGGAATGAAAGTCTTTGAAGATGTATGCAAAATGATTATCAACAGTATAGAGAAAGATTCATGGAAGCAGTTGAAACGTATACTGGAAGTGTGTGCAGAAAAATTAAAATCCATTGAAACCAAAATGCCTATTGAAGAAGCAGTTAAGATTGCTTTAGTAGGAGAGATCTATGTAAGACAGGATAATTTCTCAAGAAAGAATCTGGTAGAAAATTTAGCAAAGAAAAATATCATCGTTAAAACGGCTCCAATAGCAGAATGGATCTATTACTGCGATTATATACAAAAGTATCGATATAATCTTAATTCCACGGTAAAGGATAGACTTTCTGTATATATACAAGGCTTTTTCAAAAATCAATATGAAAAAATTATAAAGCAAATCTTTTCTAAATCCGGATTGTATGAGTATAGCGTTGTGAATGTTGAAAAAATCATATCCAACGTAAAAGATTTAATTTCACCTACATTAACTGGGGAAGCCATATTAACCATAGGATCGGCAATCACAGAAATAGTGGACGATGTTTCCGGAGTCATTTCAATAGGTCCTTTTGGATGTATGCCCAGCAGAATTGCAGAAGCCATCATTAGCGAGAAAATCAACGAGCAAAAATTAATTATAGCACCTAATCGTAAGCTGATAGAAAAAGTAATGGAAAAGCATCCGGCCCTTCCGTTTTTATCTATAGAAACGGACGGCAGCGTATTCCCTCAAATTATTGAAGCCAGACTTGAAACCTTTTGTTTGCAGGTTGAAAGATTGCATAATACTGTAGCAAAAATTCGCAGCGAAACCAATAAAGTTATATAACTTTTATGTCTGTCTGTTAACTATGTATGGGTAGACATAATAAATATCGCCTTTTATTATCATAATGGATAATAGGGGCGATTATTTTTTCTTAGGGTTAAAAATGAATGGCTGAATGATTAATGGAGAAAATAGTAAATAATAGCTGTGAGCACTTTTGATTGCGACAGATATCGATTGTATGATACAATATCCTTTGGTCATAACAAAATTTAGCAATAAAGAAAGTGGGAAAGAAAGTGAGTCAAAAAAGAGACGATATTAGAAATATAGCCATTATTGCCCATGTAGATCATGGTAAAACCACATTGGTGGATGAACTTCTAAAGCAAAGTGGTATATTTCGAGCGAATCAAGAAGTACAGGATAGAATTATGGATTCCAATGATTTGGAAAGAGAAAGAGGCATTACGATTTTATCTAAAAACACAGCGGTTTTCTATAAAGATATTAAAATAAATATTATTGACACTCCGGGGCATGCTGATTTTGGAGGAGAAGTAGAACGGGTTCTTAAGATGGTCAATGGGGTTATACTTGTTGTTGATGCCTTTGAAGGACCTATGCCTCAAACTAAATTTGTTTTAAAAAGGGCATTAGATCTTGAATTGCCTGTAATAGTATGTATTAATAAAATTGACAGGCCTGAAGCAAGACCGGAAGAAGTGATTGATGAAGTCTTGGACTTATTTATTGAATTAGAAGCAGACGAAAGTCAGTTGGAATGTCCTTTTGTATTTGCTTCTGCTAAAAATGGTACTGCTTCCTTAGACACCTCTGTTCAAGGGGAAAATATGCAGGATCTTTTTGAAACGATTGTGAAATATATCCCTGCACCGGTTGGCAGCCAAAGGGACTCTCTGCAGCTTCTTATATCAACCATTGACTATAATGAATATGTAGGAAGAATAGGTATTGGCAAAGTTGAAAGAGGAACCATAAGTATCAATCAAGAGGCAGTTATAGTCAATGCATTGGATGAAACCAAAAATCAAAAGGTAAGAATTACAAAAATTTATCAGTTCGAAGGATTGCAAAGAGTGCCTGTTGAAAGTGCTACAGTCGGTGATATTGTTGCCGTTTCAGGAATAGAAGGTATTCATATTGGGGATACAGTTTGTGATGTAGAATACCCAGAGCCCCTTCCCTTTGTAAAAATATCCGAGCCGACCCTGGCCATGACTTTTTCTGTGAATGACAGCCCCTTTGCAGGTCAGGAAGGTAAATTTGTTACTTCCAGAAATTTAAGAGATCGATTATTTAAAGAATTGCAGACGGATGTAAGTTTAAGGGTAGAGGAAACAGATTCTACAGATTCCTTTAAGGTATCCGGAAGAGGAGAACTGCATTTATCCATATTAATCGAAACTATGCGAAGAGAAGGTTATGAGTTTCAGGTGTCAAAACCTGAAGTATTATATAAGGATGTAGATGGAAAAAGATACGAGCCAATGGAAAAAGCTACAATTGATGTTCCGGAGGAGTTCGTTGGAGCGGTTATTGAAAAGTTGGGAAGCAGAAAAGGTGAACTGATCAATATGACATCCTCAAAAGGCGGTTATACCCGTTTGGAATTCTCTATTCCTTCCAGAGGATTAATCGGCTATCGTTCAGAATTCCTTACAGATACAAAAGGCAACGGTATTTTAAATACCATATTTGATGGATATGCACCGTATAAGGGGGACATAGAAAGAAGACCCCAAGGCTCTCTCATTGCTTTTGAATCGGGAGAAGCTGTAACCTACGGCCTTTATAATGCACAGGAAAGAGGTATTTTGTTTATTCAACCGGGAACGAAAGTATACGAAGGAATGGTTGTAGGCCAAAATGCAAAAGGTGAAGATATTGAAGTGAACGTTTGCAAGAAAAAGCATGTAACAAATATGCGTTCCTCAAATGCGGATGAAGCCTTAAGACTATCTCCGCCTAAAATTATGAGCTTAGAAGAATGTCTTGAATTTATTGAAGATGATGAACTTTTAGAAGTTACTCCCTTAAGTCTGAGAGTCAGAAAAAGAATTTTAAATAGCGGAGAACGCCAAAGGGCAAGAAGAAAGAAACTATAATTAGTAAATATGTTGAGGTGTAGCGTATGACAAAAAAGAATGCCGGGGGGGCATTAGTTAGACAGGCCGCTATTTTGGCTGTTGCCAGTTTGATTGTGCGAGTCATCGGACTAATTTATCGCTGGCCGTTGACTAATATGATTGGCGACGATGGCAACGGTCTCTATGGTATAGCTTTTAATATTTATCTCTTATTTTTTATCATTTCATCTTCTGGACTGCCTGCTTCAATTTCTAAAATGGTATCAGAGAGGATGGCACTCAAACAGTACAAAAGTGCCCATAAGGTATTTAAAATTTCTTTATTAATGGCATCCATAACAGGAGTGATTGCTTCTTTAATTTTATGGTTCGGAGCCTATCCAATAGCACAATTTATGGACAATACACGAATCGTGTATAGTATGAAAGCATTGGCACCGGCTTTATTAATTGTGGCTATTATGAGTGCCTTTAGGGGGTATTATCAGGGGATGAACACGATGGTACCTACCGCCATTTCTCAAATTATTGAACAGGTGTTTAATGCAGTATTTAGTATTGTTTTGGCAGGCGTTTTATTAAAGTATGGCGTCGAGTATGGTGCTGCCGGAGGCACAATGGGTACCGGTATCGGGGCACTTATGGGATTATTATTCCTTATTTTTATCTATATATTGGCTCGCCCCAGAATAAAGAAAAGGATCAATAGACAAAAAGAAGAAGATTTTGAAGAGTCTTCTGCAAGTATATTGAAGACTCTTCTTGTGACATCCATTCCGATTATCATTGGAAGCACGATTTTTAGTTTTACTAATTTAGTCGATGTAAAAATGGTAATGTCCATTTTACAATCCATTGGAATGACGGAAATAGAAGCTAATGAGCTTTATGGGCAGCTATCAGGAAAATATGTTACCCTGACTAATCTTCCCATTTCCATTTCAACCGCATTGGCCACTGCTATTGTTCCTAGCATCGCAGCATCTGTAGTATTAAAAGAAACAAAAGTAGTAATGAATAAAGTCAATCTTGCAATGAGAGTTGCCATGATGTTGGCAGCACCTTCTGCCGTGGGATTGTTTGTGTTAGGTGATCCCATATTAAAAATGCTTTTTCCTAAATACCCTGCAGGGGGAGACCTGCTTAGATTAGGCGCCCTGGCAGTTATTTTTCAATCTTTAGTTCAAGTGGCAACAGCTATTTTGCAAGGCGTAGGGAAACCTAATATACCGGCCTATAATGCTGGTGTAGGGGTACTGATCAAGATCGTACTTAACTTTTTCCTAATTGCAATCCCGGCAGTCAATATTAAGGGAGCGATCATTAGTACTATCGTATGCTATATCGTTATAGCCTATTTAGATATGAAGGCGGCAATTCGTCTAACAAAAGTTAAACTTCAAGTATTCAATACATTTGTAAAGCCCCTTGGCGCAGGAGTAGGAATGGGTGTATTTTCTTTTATATTTTATAAGCTTATTTTATGGGGCACTACTAATAATACTGTATCGACGATAGGTTCCATTTTGTTATCTGTTATTGTATATATTGGCATTTTATTCGCCATAGGAGGAATAAGTAAAGAAGAAATTCTTTTGTTGCCAAAGGGAGAAAAAATAGCATCAAAACTCATACACCTGGGCATTATTAGAGAATAAACATACCAATCCATAATGATTTGTATAATTCCACAAAAAATGGAAATAATATTACAAAATCATTGTGTGGAGTTGGTTGTATGTTTATACGAAAGAAAATATGGTTTTTATCTTCTGCAGTATTCATAATCAGTGCTGTAGGATTTTATATGGTTTACATAAATTTATTGCCTTCGGTAGATTTAAGAAAATCTGAGCCTAAAGGCATTGTAGAAGAATATGTAAACAATAATCTGAATAATACTGTTGGTGAAGTGAATCAAAATATTGGCCAAATGCCTGAAGGTGTTCCCACAGCCCAAGCTAATGCTCCAAGGATTACACGATCAACACAAATGGTGTATCAGTATTATTATGAAGAAGATGGGAAAATCGTGGAGGAGACAATAGAACCTCCTTATTTTCTAATTGATTTAACGAGAGATGAACTGCAGGAAAAATATTCTGATTGGCAGATCAGTTATTTTTCGGATCAAAAAGTCATTATGAAAAAAAATATAGCTTCAAAAAGTCCATATCATTTTGTTGTTGGCGTTTATAACGGATACATAGCTATTTTTTATAATAATGAAGAAGGAGAATTAGAAATAAAGGAAATTACAGAAACGCCAATATCTTCTCTTCCCATAGAAGAACAAAATAAACTAAAAGAAGGTATTAAGGTTTATGGAGAAGAGGCATTGATACGCATATTGCAAGATTACACAAGTTAGCATGAGAAAATGACTCTCATGCTTTTATTATTGCATAGGAAGTCCCACCAAATTTCCTATGCAATAAAAAGCCCTTCGGGCAGAATACATACTGGCGCGTATTGTATTTTGTCGGCTTTGCCGACCGCGCTCGGCACGAGAGTTTCGCAAGCGAAACCTTTCTTGTGAAATAAAAAGTTCAACTCGCTTGGAAGGGACCGAAGTTTCTTATTTCGCAAATGCGATGAAGTCGTTGACTTGTTTTAGGCGGTTACTGCTTCTTGATAAAGTTATGGATATCTTTTAAAATTAAAAAGGATTATAATACGAAGGAGATCCTTATATGAAAAAAAAACATAAGATATTGATTATTGGCGGAGGTGCGGCAGGGCTTGTGGCTGCTGTTGCAGCAAGCAGAAATGGCGCCGAAGTAATTATATTAGAGAGAATGGACAGAGTAGGCAAAAAGATCTTAGCAACCGGCAATGGCAGATGTAATCTGACAAATATAAATATGGATATAAAAAGATTCCACAGTTCGTATCCGAAGTTTATTAAGGGTGTTTTAAATCGTTTTGATCTTCGTCAGACCCTTGATTTTTTTGAACAGATGGGTATTGCCTATAAAGTAGAAGACGCCGGAAAAGTATTTCCTATGTCCGAACAGGCATCCAGCGTCCTGGATGTGCTTCGACATGAACTACAGCTTCTAAACGTACAAGAAGAATGCAATGCAGAAGTTATAAAAATACAAAGAAAAAATAATCAATTCATCTTGTCTTTAAAAGATGGAAGAAAAATTTCAGGGGATAAAGTAATTCTTGCCGCCGGAGGCAAATCTTCTCCAAATTTAGGCTCAAACGGAAGCGGTTATGAATTGGTAATTCCATTTGGGCATAAGTTAATTAGTACTTTTCCGGCTCTGGTGCAGCTGGTATTGGATGCATGGTTTTTAAAAAGACTAAAGGGCGTTAAATTCAATGGCAAAGTATCTATAGTTGAAGACAATAATATTTTGCAAACAGAGTATGGAGAAATTCTTTTTACCGAATACGGTATTTCAGGCCCTCCTATTTTACAGCTTAGCAGAAAAGCCGGAGAAGTTCTTCATCAAAAAAAATCAAAACCTTTTGTTTCTTTAGATGTATTTCCAGATTTATCAGAGGAACACATCGAAAATATTATTATGAGCAGATTTTCTTACCATCCGGAAAAAACTATTGAATTCAGCTTTGTCGGAATGATGAATAAACGTTTAATTCCTGTTGTTTTAAAAGAAGCAGGCATTGAGGATCTGAATAAATCTTGCACTCAGATCAATGCAAAAGAAAGAAAAAATATCATTAAGATATTAAAAAACTGGAGCATTCCTGTTAAAGGGACACAATCCTGGATGCAGTCTCAGGTAACGGCTGGAGGAATCGATGTTAGAGATATAGATCCGAATACAATGGAATCCAAGTTAATTCCCGGTCTTTATTTTGCAGGTGAAATTATGGATGTGGACGGAGATTGCGGAGGGTTTAACTTACAGTGGGCATGGTCTTCTGGATATATTGCAGGAGAATGTTCATCTAAATCTTGATAGATTAACTGGAAAGGAAAATATTATGATTCGACTATCAGAAATCAAATTACCCATAGACCATACAGAGGATGATATTAAAAAAGCTATCCTAAAGAATTTAAAAATAGAACATAAAGATTTAATTTCATATTCGATTTATAAACAGTCTGTTGATGCAAGAAAAGAAGATCTTTATTTTGTATACACAGTAGATGTAAAAATAAAAGAAGAAAAAAAGATACTGAAAAAAAGCAAAGCAAAAATAAGCTTAACACCTGATTTAGAATATAAATATGTAAATACAGGTTCTAATAAATTAGAACATCGTCCTGTTATCGTAGGAACCGGTCCTGCTGGATTATTTGCTGCCCTAATTTTAGCGCAAATGGGCTATGCACCCATTGTTTTGGAGAGAGGTAAAAATGTAGACGATAGAACAGAAGATGTACAAAGATTTTGGAAGGAACATAAACTCCTTCCAGATTCCAATGTGCAATTTGGAGAAGGAGGAGCCGGTACATTTTCTGATGGAAAGCTTACAACTCAAATAAGGGATCTCCGCTGTAGAAAAGTATTGGAAGAATTGATCCAAGCAGGAGCGCCTCAAGAAATCATTTATAAGAGTAAACCCCATGTAGGAACTGATATTTTAAAAGTAGTTGTAAAAAATATCAGAGAAAAGATTATAGAATTAGGGGGAGAGGTTTATTTTGAGAGTAAGGTTACTGAACTTAATATAGAAAACGGCAAAGTAGTTGGAGTAACTGTAAATGATGAAAAATTCATTCCTTCTAATGTAGTTATTTTAGGACTTGGGCATAGTGCAAGAGATACTTTTAAAATGCTATACGAAAAAGGTATTATTATCCATCAGAAGCCTTTTTCCATTGGAGTTCGAATTGAGCATCCACAAGAAATGATTGATCAAGTACAGTATGGAAAATATGCAGGACATCCAAGGTTAGGTGCTGCAGATTATAAGCTTGCTTGCCACTGTTCAAACGGTCATTCTGCATATACTTTTTGCATGTGTCCTGGAGGCGTGGTTGTTGGTGCGGCTTCTGAAGAAGGCTATCTTGTGACAAACGGAATGAGTGAGTACAAAAGAGATAAGGAAAATGCAAATAGTGCTCTGCTTGTAGGAATTCATCCAGAAGATTTTAACGACAATCATCCCCTTGCCGGTATAGAGTTCCAGAGAAAATGGGAAAGAAAGGCGTTTGAAGCAGGAGGTTCAAATTATTGTGCTCCTGCTCAGCTTGTAAAGGATTTTATAAATGGAATACCCTCTGAAACTGAGGGAAGTGTTAAGCCCTCTTATTTGCCAGGAATTAAATTGACAGATTTAAGCCTATGTCTTCCAGATTTTGTTGTGGATACTCTAAAGGAGGCACTCCCGATGTTAGATCAAAAATTAAAAGGATTTTCCATGGGAGATGCGGTCATGACAGGAGTAGAAACGAGAAGTTCTTCGCCCATTCGAATTGAAAGAAACAAAGAGTACGAGAGTAATATAAAGGGCGTTTATCCCATTGGAGAGGGAGCAGGATATGCGGGAGGAATTGTTTCAGCTGCAGTGGATGGAATCAAAGCAGCTGAAATCATAGCATCAAAGTATTTGCCTATTCTTTAAAGACTGGTTCTTTGTCAACTGGTGTTGGTGAAGAAAATATTAATTAGTTTTACAACTGAATAAACTTAAGTAAAATACAATCTAGGGCTT
>JAAYPH010000110.1 GCA_012519955.1 Candidatus Epulonipiscium sp. | reverse complement strand
TGAAATAATATTATTTTTGTATTCAAAATCTATACTGAATATGATAGAATTTGGTATACTATAAGTAATAATGCATTTCTAAATCGTGGCTCATATGACACAGAAACAGACTTGCATAAGATAAAATTCAATAAGGAGGAAATGTGATGATACCAACACCACATATTGAAGTAAGAAATAAGGATGAAATTGCGAAAACTGTGTTAATGCCTGGAGATCCACTACGAGCAAAGTTTATCGCGGATACATTTTTAACAGATGTAAAACAGTTTAACAGTGTTCGAAATATTTTTGGGTATACAGGAAATTATAAAGGAAGAAGAATCTCTGTAATGGCCAGTGGAATGGGTATGCCCAGTATAGGCATCTATTCCTATGAGCTCTTCAAATTTTATGATGTAGAAAATATCGTTAGAATTGGGTCCTGTGGGGGATATACTCCTGATGTAAAATTATATGATGTTATTTTAGCAAAGGATGCATGGAGTGAATCCAGCTATGCTAAAGTACAGGGAGGATATGAAGGAGATACTATCGAAGGAAGTCCAGAGTTAAATCAAAAATTAATAAACGCTGCAAATGAATTAGGTATACCAATACATATAGAAAGAATCCATTCTTCTGATGTTTTTTATAGAGAAAATTCAGGAGAATATAAAGAAATTTTTAAGAAGCATGGTTGCGTAGCAGTAGAAATGGAGGCTTTTGCACTTTTCCATAATGCAAAGGTTCTTGGAAAAAATGCGGCTTGTTTGCTTACCGTGTCTGATAATTTAGAAACCCGAGAAGAAACTACCGCTGAAGAAAGACAAAATTCATTCACAAATATGATGAAAATTGCTTTAGAATTAGCAGAATAGAATCAAATAAGAATAAGAAAGACATTTGTCTAAGGACAAATGTCTTTCTGTTTATAAACGAATATTTAATTGCTTCCTTTTTTCTTAACAGGAACCCAAATTTCGCAATAAGCGTACCCTTTTTTGTGTTCGTTCATTTTAGTAAAAGAAAAATTAGGAACATTGATTACTTCATAATCCGAAGTAGGAAGCCACTCGGAATAAACTCTTGCCATTGTTTCCTGCATGGTAGAAGGAAAAGGTCCTTCATTTGGGAATACTGCCCAGGTACCAGCTGGAACTGATACTTTTTCTAATTTGTCACTGATTTGATTTTCGGTGGTCAAGACACCGATCATGTGGGTTAAATAGCCTTCTTCTTTTAAGAAATTATAGTCAGCATCATAAGAAGCATTAACTACTTCGTAAGGTGCTATATTTTGAAGTGCATGCATTTCTTCTCTTTGTTCTTCTGTTATACTTTGTGCCAGTTTTAGAATCTCGTTATTTACACCTTCAAACTGCATGGGAACCCGTTTGCTAACACCTACAATGTTAAATGCTGGTTTTTCTTCAATTCTAAATTCCATAGAAATTCCTCCTTTTACGGTTATTATAAATGAAAGTTTGGGAAAAGATTTACTTATTCCATTTTTGATTACATCAGAGGGCAAGAATCCACTCCATTTTTTAAATGCCCGAGTAAAACCATCCACCGACTGATACCCATATTTAAATGCAACATCCGTTACTTTTTCTCCCCTTAACAAATCCTTATTTGCTTCAGATAATTTTCTATTTTTGATATATTCATTCAGAGTCAAACCTGAAAGATAGAAAAATATTTTTCTGAAGTGATAGTCTGAAACTCCAGCAATTTCTGCAATTTTTTCAAGGGATAAATTCTCATCGGTAAGATTTTCCTCGATATAGTCAATCACGTGATTTAATGCGCTTACCATGTGTTTCCCTCCTTTCATAGTTCTATACTACCAAAATTATTGTAAGGATACTCGACTTTTTTAATACAAAAAGTATCGAATGATTCACTCATAGTACACTGAATCTACATTTTTACGACTGCGCTCGGTGTGAGAATTTCCAAGCGAAATTCTTTCTTGGAATTGTTTTGAAAGATATGATAGAATAAGCATGATTAAGGATAAAAGAGAGGAAGAACAATGAACAGCAATTACTATAGAATTAATAATTATAAAAATTTGGGGAATCAATTCGAAGAGATGGGAGAGTTAGATAAAGCTCTTGATTTTTATAAAAAAGCATTAAAATTTAAAGAAGCCGAAAAAGATATAGATCTTCTTTTAGATATGGGATTATTGTATGAAGAGTTAGGGGAAGAACAACTGGCGAAGGAAAAATTTCTGAAGATATTAGAAATCGATCCCAATGAAGCAAGGGCATACTATGGTTTGGGCGTTTTATATGATGAGCGAAATCATTATGAGGAAGCTCTTGCATATTATAAAAAAGCCATTGAGCTTGATCCGGACTATGATAGAGCATATTTTTTTGCAGCCAATGTATATGATCAGCTGGGGCAAAAAGAACAAGCAATAAAATATTATAAAAAAGTATTAGAACTCGTACCGGATGACTTCTGGGCTTATGTGAATATGGGATCTATTTATGAAGAATTGGGTGAAAACCAAAAAGCGCTGGAATATATGAAAAAAAGTTTGTTAATAGAAGAAGATCATTATATTCCATTATTTAATATAGGCGTTATACTGAAAAAAATGGGAAGAATAGAAGAATCTCAAGTATATTATCAACGAAGTATAAAATCTAATCCTGAATATCCTTATAGCTATCTTAATTTGGCTATTCTATATAAAGAAAAAGAAGAATATGAGAAAGCCATAGAAATTCTGACGAAAGGAATTTATTATAATAGACAATCAGCATTTTTATATTATAATCGAGCGTGTATATACATTCATGTAAAAAAATACGAACAGGTTATGAAAGATTTAAGTTTAGCTGTAAAGCTATATCCCAAATTTATCAAACATATAATAAATGATGAAGAGTTAGAACCTATCAAGCATTTAGAAGCTTATAAAGCACTCGTTTATAAAGAATAGGATTTAGAAATCAGTTTGCCTCCTGGTAGTTTGTATTACTACTGGGAGGCGTTTTAATTTTTATGATAATCTATTTTATTAACATTTAAGCATATCTAACAGTTTTAAATAATGATTGGCTTCTCGTAATACATGGTCTGCTAACAAAGGAGGAATAATGGATTTGATTTTGCATTTTAATAATCCTTCTGTTGATTGGCGTTTAAAATCCCTGATGGCTTCCGTAGTCTGCAGATTCTTATGAATCATTTGATTTTCAGGTGTTTTAGCACATTCTTCTGTAAGTTTTTCAAATTCTTTCACAGAGGCTTCTGCAATTTTTTTGAGAGTTCTTTCTGTCGGATCTAACATGCCATCAATAAATTGAGCATGCTCACCCATGGTATGATTCCAGAAATTCAACTCATCGCATAAGGTTTTAATTGGAAG
>JAAYPH010000109.1 GCA_012519955.1 Candidatus Epulonipiscium sp. | reverse complement strand
ACATATGTAGTATTATCCACAATAAACGGTTCTTTTTCATCTGTTTTAATCTGACCGTTATAGCTAATTTTAATACCATTAAATATCGCATTTAATGTTTTAGTCGTAGGAGCGGCATATATAGCAGTAGCAGTTGAAAAACAAAATGCAGCGCTTGTTGCCAATGCTATCAGACGTTTCTTGCTGTTATTCATTATGATTCATCCTCCTTTGAGTTTTATTTTCAATGACTATTATAAAAGACGTCTTTGTTTTTTTCAAGGAAACAGAGGATGAATTGGAAAACTGTAACATAAATTTAATGTAAGCGATCTACAATAGCCGTATAAAGAGGCTCTAGTCTGTCCCAAATCCAACGATTAGAATCATATCCTGATTCACCAATATCGATGATATCGGTTTTATCCAATATAAATCCTGGTACAGATTTAAGTGCAGGAAGAATGGTGTATAATATGGATGCAATTTTATGGGGATATACATGTCCTAAGATTTCCAGGGCTATGGAATCCGTAGAAATGTTTAAGTGTTTATCCATTTGCTCCTGATAATTTTGCTTTAAAGTTTGTGCGATATCCCTACCTATTAAAGCTTCATTCTTAAGTAATTCATTTAAAACTTGATTGTTCTTTAAATGTATTGTATGGTCTGAAAAAGCAACATGAATATGATGATTTTTAACATTAAGAGGTCGGTAATTTAAGTTCATCTTTAGCACTCCTTCTTAGTTAATGTACTTATTATATCTTAGTTTGAAGTGCCTTATACCTGATAGAGACTTAAACCAATAGATTATGGTATAATTTTATTGCATAGGAAATTCGGAGGAATTTCCTATGCAATAAAAAAAGAATGGTCATAGACCACTCTTTAAATAACAATATTAAGAATTATAAAGTAAATCTTTAATAGTAGATTCTACTAATTCAATAGCATTTTTAGCCATATCCTGAGGAAGTTCCTGAAGAAGGATAGGCTTCCCAATACGAACATCTACCTCGGCAGGAGTAATGCGGAATCCTCTTTCTTCCATTATCTTATACGAGCCAGAAATTGCAATCGGAACAATAGGTACATTGGTTTTTTGGGCAAGGCGCAGGCTTCCTTTTTTGAATTCTCCCATGGGACCTCCTTTGCTTCTGGTACCTTCAGGGAAGATGACCATGGATTGCCCTGACTTTAATATTTGAATACCTTGATCCATTGCTTTAAGGGATTGCCTTAAGTCCTTTCGATCCATGAATACACATTGGATTAATTTCATCCATGTATGTACAAGAGGAAGCTTAGACAGTTCAATTTTGGCGATAAAGCCTTTGGGTTTATCGATAAATCCCATAAGTATAGGAATATCAAAGTTACCCTGATGATTGCTTACAAAAAGCACAGGACCGTGGCTTGGGATGTTTTCAAGCCCTTTTACATGAATTTTACTGCCGGTAGCTCTAACCATTGCTTTTGCCCAATTATGGGTTACTTTATGAATGTATGCATTGGTTTGATCGGGAGTGCTGAATTTTTTAAGAAAATAAATTTTTATCAGGAAGAATAGAGCGATTATTTGATACAGCCAAAAATAAATAAACCACACAATCGTACGGAACATATACTCACCTCGACTTTAAAATTTTTTTAGGAAAGAAACATATACACCCCTTAAAATCTGAAATATTTTTCATTATAACATAAAATACAGGCGGCCAACTACTCTACGTTTAGAATGGAGTGACACTATGTTTGATATACAGGAAGAATTAAAGAAATTACCCCAAAAGCCTGGGGTTTATCTTATGAAGGATCAATTTGAGAATATCATATACGTGGGTAAAGCGGTTAATTTAAGAAACAGAGTCAGACAATATTTCCAAAGTTCCAGGAACCATTCTCCAAAGGTACAAAAAATGGTTCTTCATATTAAAGAATTTGAATATATTGTTACTGATTCAGAAGTTGAAGCCCTGATTCTTGAATGTAATCTGATTAAAAAATACCGTCCCAAGTATAATATACGCTTAAAAGACGATAAACATTATCCTTATATTAAGATTACCGTGAATGAAGCTTATCCTAAGGTATTTATGACGCGAAAGCTTTTAAAAGATAAAGCAAAGTACTTTGGTCCCTATACAGATGGATTGGCTTTAAAAGAAACCCTGGAGCTTATTAAAAAACATTGGCCAATTCGTACCTGCAACAGGGTACTTCCAAGGGATATAGGCAAAGAAAGACCTTGTCTGCAGTATCATATAGGACAGTGCAAAGCCCCTTGCGCGGGACTCATTTCTGAAGAAGACTATAAAAAAATGATTGCAGAAATAATTTCATTCTTAGATGGGAAATATGAAGATGTGATCAAAGAATTAGAAAACCAAATGCAGGTTGCTTCAGAGGAGCTCAATTTTGAAAAAGCAGCCCAATTAAGAGATCAAATTCTGAGTATAAAAAGAATTGCCCAAAAGCAAAATATGATTAACGCCTCCATGGAAGACCAGGATGTCATTGCCTTCGCAAAAAAAGAAGACGAAGCTTTAGTACAAGTATACTTTGTTCGAGGAGGCAAAGTAGTCGGCAGAGAACATTTTCTATTGGACGGGGTGGATGAAACCAGCTCAACAGATATTATGACGTCGTTTATCAAGCAGTTTTATGCTGGCACTACATTTATTCCGAAAGAAATTATTCTTCAGGAAGAAATTGATGAATTAGAAATCATACAGTCATGGCTTAGCGACCGTAAAGGACATAAGGTTTATATCAAGGTTCCTAAAAAAGGAGAAAAATCAAAATTAGTGGAAATGGCGGAGAAGAACGCAGAGCTCACCCTTAATCAATTTGGAGAAGAAATGAAAAGAAAAGAACAAAGAACGAAAGGGGCCGTAGAAGAAATTCAAAATGCCATAGGGATTGAAGAAACCATTCACCGAATAGAAGCATATGATATTTCAAATACTCAAGGGATAGAAGCGGTAGGTTCCATGGTTGTATTTGAAGGCGGCAAGCCTAAGAGAAGTGATTATAGAAAGTTTAAGATCAAGTCGGTTCTGGGGCCCAATGATTATGCCAGCATGGAAGAAGTCATCAGAAGGCGGTTTACTCATGCTAAAGAAGAACTGGAAGGGCTTAAAGAAAAAGGATTAACAGTGGATGAAGGTAAATTTACAAAACTGCCTCAGCTGATTCTCATTGATGGAGGCAAAGGACAAATTCATGCTGCACAAAAGGTATTAGAAGAACTGAATATCTCTATTCCTGTTTGTGGAATGGTTAAAGACGATAAACACAGAACAAGAGGGCTTCTTTATAATGATGAAGAAATAGGCCCTCCCTTAGGAACCGAAGGGTTTAAACTCATTACCCGAATTCAAGACGAAGCCCATCGCTTTGCAATTGAATACCATAGAAAACTAAGGAGTAAGGCACAGATTCAGTCGGTATTGGATGAGATACCAGGAGTGGGAAGCGTTAGAAAAAAAGCACTCCTCGAACATTTTGGCAGTGTACAAAGGTTAAAAGAAGCGTCTATTGAAGAGATACGCCAAGTGGAGGGAATTCCAAATAATATCGCTGAGCAAATTTTTAACTTTTTTCACCAGAGATAGGTATTTTGATTCAATTTAAATATAATGATTGAAATTCTAAATAAATCTTGATATGCTTGATTTATGAGATTGATCAAAAATGGGGTGAAAGCATGGGAAACTCTAATAATAATAAGTTTACTTACGCATATGTTGCACAAGATACGGGAGAAATTTCTACCGTAGAAGTGAGTTTAAGCGTTGGGAGCAATAAGATGAAGGTTTTTATAAAGCCCAATGAGCAGCAGAAGATCGAGAATGATCTGCCTGAAATCTTAAAGCAGCTTGAGAAAAACCAGTTATCCCGAGTAAATTTAAATGTTATAGAAGACTGTGAAGTTTATATACTGGATGCTGAAGATCCCAGTCGTTTTAAAAAAGTTGAATTTATAGATGAAAATTTCACAATTAAGGAATAATAAAACGGAGAAAATTTTATTTCTCTGTTTTTTTTATGAAATAAATAAGCTCGTCTTACAATGATATTAATGTTCTTTCTAAAAGAGTTAAAACGAATTGATATACTCCATTGATTTTACTCCAAAATATGATAAAATTAAAAAAAGATTTGTATGGAAAAGAGGGATATCCTTGTACAATGTGAGTGTTAAGCAGATCTATGATAAATTTAATCTTGAAAATATTACACCTGATGTTGAGTTTGAACATATTCGAGTGACTCAATCGGATGTGAACAGGCCAGCTCTGCAGCTAGCAGGATATTTTGATTATTTTGATGAAGAGAGAGTACAGATTATCGGTAAAGTAGAGCATACATACCTTAGCAGGATGGAACAGGAATTAAGGGAACAAATTCTGGAAAAGTTATTCCAATTTCACATACCCTGTTTAATTTTATGCAGAGAGTTAGAAGCGTTTCCTGAAATGATTTTTTATGCCAATAAGTATGGTGTGCCTGTTTTAAGAACGAATGAAGCGACATCCGCATTCATGTCGGAGTTGATTCGATGGCTTAAGGTAGAATTGGCTCCCAGGATATCCATTCACGGTGTTTTAGTCGATGTTTTCGGAGAAGGGGTGCTCATCACAGGAGAAAGCGGTGTTGGAAAAAGCGAAACCGCCCTTGAGCTCATCAAAAGAGGACATCGGCTGGTAGCAGACGATGTCGTAGAAATCAAGAAAGTTTCTACTCAAACTTTAATTGGTACATCTCCGGAGGTTATCAGGCACTTTATAGAATTAAGAGGGATTGGTATCGTAGATGTTAAAAAACTCTATGGGGTCGAATCCGTAAAAGACGTTCACAATATTGATTTGGTCATTAAAATGGAATTATGGGACAATCAGAAAGAATACGACCGCTTGGGCTTAACGGAAGAGTATACGGAACTTTTAGGCAATAAGGTAGTTTGCCATTCTATTCCGATTCGCCCCGGAAGAAATTTAGCATTGATCTGTGAAACAGCAGCGATTAACCACAGACAAAAGAAAATGGGTTATAATGCTGCAGAAGAATTGAACAATCGCATTATGGAGAATATCCAAAGAAAAAAAGAGGAACAGAAAGAAAATAATAATTAATATATAAACAATATCTTTAAAGATGGAGGAAAGATTATGTATTATATAGGAGTAGATCTTGGGGGAACCAATATTGCAGTGGGGATTGTTACAGAAGAAGGTAAACTAATTAAAAAGAGAAGTATTCCAACCCTTCGTCATAGAGAATATCAAGAGATTCTAAAAGACATGGGGGAATTATGTGCAAATATTGTTAAAGAAGAAGGCATTCCTTTAGAAGAAGTTGCCTCTGTTGGAGTAGGAAGTCCGGGAACTCCAGACCCGGTAAATGGAATATTGGTTTATGCCAATAATTTAAAATTCCATAATGTACCTATCCGTACAGAACTTCAAAAATACATCAATGTTCCAATTTACTTAGAAAACGATGCCAATTGTGCTGCTTTAGGAGAAGCAGTTGCAGGGGCTGCAAAAGGATATAAGAATTCTGTTACAGTCACCTTAGGAACCGGAGTAGGTGGAGGAATCATAATAGACGGTAAAATTTTCAGCGGCAGTTATTATGGTGGGGCTGAAATAGGACATCATGTAATTGTTGCAGACGGAGAACAATGTACCTGTGGAAGAAAAGGCTGCTGGGAAGCCTATGCTTCTGCTACTGCTCTTATCAGGGAAGCTAGAATTGCTGTGATAAGACACCCTGAATCAGGAGTTGCTAAATTAGTAGGAGGGGACATTAATTTAATTAATGCCAAAATACCTTTTGATGCAGCTCAAAGTGGAGATCCTGTTGGACAAGAATTAGTAGATCAATATATAAACTATCTTGGAATTGGAATCGCCAATATGATTAATATTCTGCAGCCTGAAATTGTTGTAATCGGGGGAGGCGTATGTGCCCAAGGAGACAACCTCCTTAATCCTTTAAAAGAAGTTGTGCAGAAAAATGTATATGCAGACGGCACCTTGAAAACTCAATTGCGTATTGCAGAGCTTGGAAATGATGCAGGAATCATTGGCGCTGCAATGCTTGGAAAATAGCAATAAGTATGTATAAGACGCATAAAAATCTCACCCATGTATGCATAGGTGAGATTTTTCTTTGTATTATGCATAACATATATTATAATGTAGGGGCAGTAAGATAAAAATATATTCATATACTATGAAATAATAATCTATATATGTATAGAGGTGAAAAATTTGAATAACAATCAATTGCTTGAAAAGATGTCGGAGATCATTCCGAAGGATTTAATTAAAATAAATGAACCTATGAAAGACCACACTTCATTTAAAGCCGGAGGGTGTACGGATTTCTTTATTGCTCCCCAAAATATCGATCAGCTTATCAGACTTATACAATTCCTGAAAGACAATCAAGTTCCTTATTATATCATGGGCAACGGAAGCAATCTTTTGGTTCGGGATAAAGGATTCAGAGGGGTAATCATACAGATTTATAAAAATATGAGTGATGTTAGAATTGAAGGAGAAGAAGTCTGGGCAGAGGCAGGCATCTTGCTTTCTACTTTATCGACTAAAGTGATGAACAGCCACCTTACTGGATTTGAATTCGCCAGCGGTATCCCGGGAACGCTGGGAGGAGCCATTTACATGAATGCCGGAGCCTATGACGGAGAAATGAAACAGGTTCTTGTATCTGCTGATGTGATCGATGAAGATGGCAATATTGTAACTTTAACCAATGAAGAATTAAAATTAGGCTACAGAAGCAGTATCCTTCAGGAAAAAAAATATATCGTACTGAGTGCGAAACTTAAACTTAAAAAAGGCAATATAGATGAAATCAGAGAAAGAATAAACTATTTAACAGCGCAAAGGAAGGCGAAACAACCTTTGGAGCTGCCCAGCGCCGGAAGTACTTTCAAAAGACCTCAAGGGTATTATGCAGGGAAACTCATTATGGACGCAGGGCTAAGAGGATATTCCATAGGAGATGCTCAAGTATCAGAAAAACACTGTGGTTTTGTGGTTAATAAGGGGAACGCCAGTGCAGGAGATATTATCAGATTGATTCATCATATTCAAAACACTGTTAAAGAAAAATTTGGGGTTTTAATGGAGCCGGAAGTACGTATTATAGGAGAAGAATAGGTAATTTTATACTTTGGTCGAAACAATAAGCTATGGTATAATAAAAATGTTTGAAATTACTTAAGATAAGCTTTAATTAAGGAGGATTATCATGCGGTTTGTCATAGTAACAGGAATGTCCGGAGCAGGGAAAAGTACGGCAGCAAAGATGTTAGAAGATTTAGGATTCTTTTATGTGGATAATCTTCCTCCAGCACTCATTCCAAAATTCGCCGAAATTTGTTCAAACCCGGGCAGTGAAATTGACAAAGTGGTCGTGGGAATTGATACCAGGGGAGGCAAGCTTTTTTCCGATTTATTTGATGGATTGGAAGCTTTGAAATCCAAAGGATTTAGTTATGAAATACTTTTCTTAGATGCATCAGACGATGTTCTAATAAAACGTTTCAAAGAAACCAGGAGAAAGCATCCTTTAATAGATAGTGAGAGAATTAATGTAGGTATTGAAAAGGAAAGGGAAATCTTAAAAGAAGTAAAAGAGAAATCGGATTATATCATTGATACAAGCAATATTTTAACAAGACAGTTAAAAGAAGAGCTGTATCACATTTTTGTAGAAGAAAAACCTTTTGAAAGCCTAATGATTACAGTCTTGTCCTTTGGCTTTAAATATGGCATTCCTAATGACTCGGATTTGGTTTTTGATGTAAGATTCATTCCCAATCCCTATTATATTCCTGATATGAGGCATAAAACAGGAAATGATAAAGAAGTACAGGAATATGTGATGCATTGGGAAGAAAGTCAGACATTTTTATCTAAAATGGAAGATTTAGTGGAATTTTTAATTCCTAACTATATTAAAGAAGGCAAAAATCAATTGGTTATCAGCATTGGATGCACCGGAGGAAAGCATAGGTCCGTTACCTTAGCCAATGCACTGTATGAGACCCTTAAAAAGAAAGGCCACCGTACGATCATCAATCATAGGGATATCGATAAAGACAATAAATTGGGAAAATGAGGAGTTAATATGAATATATCGAAAACTATGCCTAAAATCGTTGCAATTGGAGGGGGCACAGGACTCTCCACCATGCTTCGAGGGCTCAAACGGTTTACAACTGATATAACTGCCGTTGTGACGGTTGCTGATAATGGTGGGGGTTCAGGTGTATTAAGGCAGGAAATGAAAATGCTGCCTCCAGGAGATATTAGAAACTGTATTTTAGCTTTGGCAAATACCGAGCCTATTATGGAAAAGCTGCTTCAATATCGTTTCAAAGAAGGAAGCTTAACAGGACAAAGTTTCGGTAATTTATTTTTGGCTGCCATGACGGGAATCTGCGGAAATTTTGAAGAAGCGGTACAGCGTATGAGTGAGGTATTGGCAGTGACGGGAAAGGTTCTGCCTGTAACGAAGCAAGATATTCAGCTTTGTGCCGAGCTAAAAAATGGCGAAATCATTTGCGGCGAAAGTGAAATTGTAGAAAAAAGTAAAGAAAGCCGCATCCCAATTAAAAATGTATATTTATCCCCTTCCAATCCGGAACCCCTTTATGAGGTACTGGAATCTATTGAACATGCCGATGCGGTTATTCTTGGACCAGGAAGTTTGTATACAAGCATTATACCTAATCTTTTGGTTAAAGAAGTTCCTGAGGCACTGCAAAAAACGAAAGCGATTAAAATTTACATTTCAAATATCATGACGCAGCTGGGTGAAACCGATGGATTTGATCTGTTAAGGCATATTAAAGTACTAGAGCGTTATGGAGGTAAAGGGATCATCAATTATGTTGTTGCAAATACGGATGAAGTACCTAAAGATTTGCTAAAAGGATACCATGAAGATGGGGCAGATGTAGTTAAATGGGATATGGATTCTATAATGAAAGAAGGATTTCATCTTGTAGAGGCTTCTGTTCTTAAAGCATATCCTGAAAGGGGGCTAGTAAGGCACGATCCTCAAAAATTAGCACAAGTAGTCGTAGACATCGTCACACGAAATATTAATAACTCTTGTGGAGGTGAATAATTTGTCATTTTCTTCACAAGTTAAGAATGAATTAGCCCGCCAGATAGATAATTCCAGACATTGCAGAATAGCAGAAATAGCAGCTCTTATCAATATGTGCGGAGAAATTCTTATACATGAAGAACAAAAGATATCCATTAAATTTCAAACGGAGAATGCAGCAGTTGCTCGAAAATACTTTACTTTGCTTAAGAAAACTTTTAATATAAATACAGAAGTATTAATAAGAAAAAATACCCAACTTAAAAAAAATCAGACTTACTTTCTTTTTGTTACAAATACGGAACAATCCCTTAAGTTATTAAAAGCAACAGGATTGATTACGGAGCAGGAAGGAAGGCTTGTTAGAAGACGGGGTATATATCCTTTGATTATTCAAAGTACCTGCTGCAAAAGGGCATACATCAGAGGTGCTTTTCTAGGAGCGGGTTCTCTAAGTGATCCCGAAAAGGCATATCATTTAGAATTTGTCAATCAAGACTATGTACATAGTCAGGAATTAAAAAAACTCATTAATTTATTCCAAATGGACTCAAAGATTGTAGAAAGAAAAAAGCATTATATCGTTTATTTAAAAGAAGGATCACAAATTGTTGATCTTCTTAATATTATGGGGGCGCATCTCGCATTAATGGATTTGGAAAATGTACGCATTATTAAGGAAATGCGTAACAATGTAAACCGTATTGTGAATTGCGAAACCGCAAATTTAAACAAGACCGTTTCGGCTGCTGTAAAACATCTTGAGGATATAGAATATATTGAGCAGCATATGGGACTTGGCAGCCTTCCTCAATCATTGGAAGAAGTGGCGAGATTAAGGGTGCAGTATGCTGAAGCCAGCTTAAAAGAATTGGGCGCTATGTTAAATCCACCTGTTGGAAAGTCGGGGGTTAATCATAGATTGAGGAAAATTAGTATGATTGCGGATCGATTAAGAGAAGAAAAAGGAGGATCATTATGATTGAAAAGACAGTTAAGGTACAAATCGAATCAGGTTTAGAGGCAAGACCTGCGGCATTGTTTGTACAGATTGCCAGCCAATATGAAAGTCAGATTTATGTTGTGATGGAGGACAAGCAAGTAAATGCAAAAAGCATCATGGGAATGATGTCTCTTGGCGCTTTAGAAGGACAAGAGTTAACTATTCATGCGGAAGGAAAAGATGAAAAAGAAGCAGTGGACGTACTGGTTGAATTTCTGACATCCCATAAAGAATAAAATTTAGCATACGAAGAAAGATGCCATTATTTATTTGGCATCTTTTTTTGTGCAAAAATATCCGGAAACTGGCGAATGAGTTTTTGAGCAAAGTGTTTTTGAATACTTGAGCTTACAATTAAATTCATGAGGATCATAAACAACTCAGAGTAGCTGTCTTTATCTTCTCCATCGATCTTATCAAAAAGCGCATTAATTTTTTTAGAAAAGCTCTCTTCAAAAGCTCCCATTTCTTCCTTTTGAATCTTTATAAATTCTTCATACAAAGAGTGAAGTTTATGATTGCCCTCAGAGGTTTTAGACATATTCTTCTGGATTATGGGAAATAATACAGTGTGAATTTCATTGATTGAAAGCACTTGTTTTAAATGATAAATAAGTACAAGCAAAATGATATGCTCTTTAGAATATTTCTTTTTAATCGGCGGAAAAAGAACATCTGCTTTCGTGTAATTATTAACCATCGTTTTTGTAAGCACTTTATCTTTTTCGTCTAATTTCCAAGGTCCTAACTTGTCATCGAAGAAAGTGGTTATTTGATCCATGTATAAGTCTATATTCGGAATATCCGACAATTCAATAACATCTAAAGAGCTAAATTCTTTAATGAGTGCGTCTAAGGCATCTTTATTAAAATCCATAATCATCTCTCCAATATGTAGTTTTAATATTATTATATCACAACTGCAAACCATTACAATAGATTTAATACATAGAGTAAAAAGGTGATGGTTAATACATATTAAACTATTAATAATATGTATTGCATTTGTCAATAATATATATTATCATACTTATATATATTACAAGTAGTATTAAACACTATATAAGGAGTGATTGTATGTTTACAAAAATGAAAGAACCCATGAATGCATTGACCCATCTTATAGGGGATATACTTTCTGTCATCGGATTGGTATTTTTGCTTTATTATGCGATTGTCAGAGGGACTCCTTGGCACATCGTATCTTTTAGTGTATTTGGAGTGAGCTTGATTTTACTTTATACGGCAAGCACCCTGTACCATGCCCTTAAAGTATCGGAAAAGAAAACAGAAATTCTTCACAGAATTGATCATATGATGATTTATGTACTCATTGCAGGAACATATACCCCGGTATGCTTATTGCCCTTAAGAGGGGTATGGGGTTGGAGTTTGCTTATATCCATTTGGACGATAGCTATAGTTGGAATTTTGCTTAAAATCTTTTGGTTTGATGCCCCCAGATGGTTATCCACTTTATTTTATATTGCAATGGGTTGGCTGGTCATAGTGGCTTTTTATCCCTTAATGAATGCTCTTTCACCTCAGGGATTGGCTTGGCTGGTAACCGGAGGAATATTATACACCATAGGCGGCATTATCTATGCCACTAAAAGGCCTAAGATAAATTTGAAATTTTTTGGTTTCCACGAAATATTTCACCTCTTTGTATTAGGGGGCAGTATATGCCACTTTTGGTTCATTCTTAATTATTTATAAAATAATTTATATATGTCAAAAATGATCGAAAAAGCAAAATTAATTTTCTT
>JAAYPH010000011.1 GCA_012519955.1 Candidatus Epulonipiscium sp. | reverse complement strand
GAAGCTGCGGGTGCTCGTGAAACAGTGCATCCTGAATTGGTAAGGCAATTGCGCCTCAAGACAAATTTAGCCTACAATATTGAATATCATGAATTCGGCAGTTTACCGCGCTATGAAATTAAGGCTAGGCGTTTTAAAGATTTGAGAAAATAATTTACTAATACCACAGCAAAATTAGTGTTGAACGTCCCGGTAAGTTGGTTAGCGAGCCCCGGAAGCAGAAGACCCTGTTAGAAGGAAGGCTGCACCCCGGCGGGTTAACACAGTAAATATTTGGTTGCCGTACAACTAACGAAAGGATGAAGAAAGTATGATTACTGTTGACGTTGATTTAAAAGAAATGGGTCAAATTATTGAAGATATTAAGCAAAAGGTACAGCGCCTTATGGAAATATCAGGTGGAATGCAGTGTGTGGATAGAAATTGTGATCGGATATTGGCCAGCATTAAAATGTTGGAGATAAATATTTCCGATGTATTGGAATTTTTAGAGTAAAGTTAAACCAGGAGGAGAATAATATAGGTATTATAGATATCGAGGGATTATTTTTAAGTAAAGCGTTTTCAAGGATTAGATATTTTAAAGAGATCTTATTCTTTTGGCCCTGGTAAATAAAAATCCGGGGCTTTTCATAAATACCGGGATGATTATGGTTTGCTCTGGGATAGCCTACAAACCCGGTAGAAATATTATTTTATGTATTACGTAGGGAGGGCAGGATTATTTGATGGATTCAAACAAAACAGTTATAAATATGGAAGATACCGCTAAAAATAAAAGAGATGAAATTTTAATCCAGGCAGCTAACTTATTCAGGAAAAAAGGCTTTAGCGGTACATCGATGCAAGACATTGCCAGGGATGTAGGAATACTCAAAGGAAGCATTTATTATTATTTTAACAGTAAAAATGAAATATTCAGGGAAGTGCTGAATAAAGGAATTAGTCCTGTTTTAAAAAATGCAGAATTTATCATGGCCAAGGATTTATCTCCGGCGGAGAAATTACGTGAACTTCTCCGCAGTCATATTGATTACATTATGCATGATAATTACTCGTTAATTCTTTATTTCCAGGAGAAAGAAAAAATTTCCGTTCAGGAGATCAAAAAATATCTTGAAAGCCGCAACAAGTATGAAAAAATTTTTAAAGATCTCCTTGCTCAAGGAATTAAGCAGGGAGTTTTTCCTAAGGTGGATATTACCCTAACTGTTTATGCCATTTTGGGAATGTGCAACTGGATTGTGCAATGGTACAATCCCAAGGGTAGCCGAAGCCCCAAAGATATTGTTGAGCATATGGTATATTTAATTTGTGATTTGATGCTCAATCCTAGCAAATGACAGACTGCTTCATAATCCCCGGCTTCCTGCGGCAGGTTATTCTACTGCTTCGAGCTCCCGGCGCTCTCTGGAAAATCGCTCCTGTTTAAGATTGTAAACCATGAGTAAAAAGAATGGGCTCCCGGAAGGAATTCTATATCCCTGCGGTGAATTAATAATTATGTCTCAGCGACAAACCATTTAATGGCATCTGCCTTAGTGTTGTAAAAGGCAGGGTGATACGGGTAGGGGGTAGAGTGTTACAGTTTAATTGATAATTGCAGAATGATATATAGCTTGCTTATATTTTGAATGAATCGAGGAAAGATTTTTACCGCATTAATCCCCATATAAAATTTTAATTGGAGGTTAATAATGACTTTACCCGTATATAAACGAGTTATTCTCAAACTAAGCGGGGAGGCGCTGGCTGGAGAAAAAGGTTACGGGATTGATTATACCGTTTTGAAAAATATTGCCGAACAAATTAAAGAAATAAAAGAATATAACGTCGAAATTGCCGTCGTAGTTGGAGGAGGAAATATCTGGAGAGGAGCAAATGCCGGAGAAAGAGGCATGGATAGGGCTACAGCGGATTATATGGGAATGCTGGCAACGGTTATAAATGCGCTTGCCCTACAGGATGCGCTGGAGAGCCTCGAAGTTGATACCAGGGTACAATCGGCAATTGAAATGCAGCAGGTCGCTGAACCGTATATACGCCGCAGAGCCATTCGGCATCTGGAAAAAGGAAGGGTCGTAATTTTTGCCGGCGGCACAGGTAACCCGTATTTTTCTACTGATACAACAGCTGCGTTGAGAGCCGCGGAGATAGAGGCCGAGGTAATACTGCTCGCCAAAGGAAAAGTTGACGCAATTTATAATATGGATCCGCTCCTTAATCCTGATGCACAAAAGTTTACAGAGTTAAGCTTCATTGAGGTTATTAATCGTGGGCTGGGTGTAATGGATTCCACCGCCGCTTCTCTTTGTATGGATAATAATATTACCTTGGTAGTAT
>JAAYPH010000108.1 GCA_012519955.1 Candidatus Epulonipiscium sp. | reverse complement strand
TAATTACGACATTTTTATCTCCTAAAATACGCTTTAATTTAGACATTAATTCCTCACTTGGGTCTATCCATAAGCCCTTAGAGGCTTTCATGGTTTTATTAATTCCTTCAATGTGTATAATAACCGGCACATTGCCTCTGTTCATCTGCAAAAGAGGTTTTATATCTTCTACAACGTCCAAATTGCCTTTTTCTCTTGGTATTTTTAAATAGAGCTTTGCAGTATTCTCTTCTTTTGAAACACGCATTTTTTCAAATGGTGTGATGGCCTCACATATTAATTTTGCGTCTTCATCTTCTCGAATAGCTGCTCTGCCCTTTACATAAATAATTTCATCTTCTCTTAAATAGTCTGCAGCACTTTCGTATATATTGGGAAATACAATGACTTCCACGCTTCCGTACAGATCTTCTAATGTAATAAAAGCCATCATTTGATTGTTTCTAGTCGTTTTAACACTTTTGGCAGTAATCATTCCCCCTATGGTCACGATCTGCCCATCAAATATGGAAGCTGGACCTTGTTCCTCTTCTCTTTTTATAAAATCTAAACTAGTAGCGTCCGTATGCTTTTTCAATTCTTCTTCATATTCGTCCAGGGGATGTCCGCTTAAATACATGCCCAGAACTTCTTTTTCCATGGACAGAAGTATTTTTGGCGGATACTCTTCTATATTGGGCAGAATGTCTTTTTTAACCTTTTCAGTTTGACCAAAATCAAACAGATTGATTTGTCCCTCTATATTCTTCTTTCTCTGTTGCGCAATTTGATCAAGAATTTGTTTATAAACCGCTAAATACTGACTTCTTTTGCCTCCCAAGGAATCAAATACTCCGGCTTTTATTAAGCTTTCAACACTTCTTTTATTTAAGTCCCCACTGTCCATTCGCTCAAAAAAGTCCGTTAAGCTGGTGAACTTTCCATTCTCAGTTCGCTCTTTTACAATAGCATGAATCATATTTTTTCCCACATTTTTAATGGCAGCCAATCCATATCTGATTTTTCCCTTGGATACAGAAAAATCACAATAACCTTCATTAATATCCGGCGGCATTAACTCTATGCCCATTTTTTTGCAGGCATAAATATATTCTTTAATCTTATCGGTATTGTCCATAACCGAAGTCATAAGGGCTGCCATAAACTCTACAGGATAATGGGTTTTTAACCATGCCGTTTGATAAGCTACCACAGCGTATGCCGCAGCATGGGATTTGTTGAAGGCATACTTTGCAAAGTCCGTCATTTCATCAAAGATTTTTTCAGCAGTCTGTACCGGAATCCCTCTATTGACGCACCCTGGCACTTCTTTTCCATTGCCGTATACAAAGTTTTTTCTTTCTTCTGCCATCACATCTGCTTTTTTCTTGGACATGGCTCTTCTCACCAAATCGCTTCGTCCAAGGCTATACCCTGCCAAATCCCTTACAATCTGCATAACCTGCTCTTGATACACAATACAGCCATAAGTCGTTTTTAAGATAGGTTCTAAGGCCTCACAGGTATATTCAATCGCCTCTGGGTTCTTTTTCCCTTTAATGTATTTTGGTATAAAATCCATAGGTCCCGGGCGGTAAAGGGCATTGCCCGCAATAATATCTTCTAAGTTTCTTGGCTGAAGTTCCTTCAAAAAGTTTCTCATTCCGGTACTTTCCAGCTGGAAGACCCCTTCCGTCTGAGCTGCGGAAATCAAGTCATATACCTTCTCATCATTAAAGTCGATTTTATCTATGTCTATTTTAATGTTATGATTAGCTTCGATCTGTTCTAAGGCACTGCGAATAACTGTCAAGGTTCTAAGTCCTAAAAAGTCCATTTTAAGAAGGCCTAATTCTTCCAGGGTAGTCATCGTAAACTGAGTTGTGATTACTCCGTCATTGGCATGTAGGGGGACGTATTCCACGACAGGGTCCTTTGATATTACAACCCCTGCTGCATGGGTCGAGGAGTGCCTTGGAAGTCCTTCCAATCTTTTTGACATATCAATGAGATAATGAATTCTTTCATCGTTTTCATATAAATTTCTTAGTTCGCCGTTAACTTCCAATGCCCTGTCAATCGTAATGCCCAGTTCTGCAGGAATCATCTTTGCCACTTTGTCCACTTCTGCATAAGGCATATTAATAGCCCGTCCTACATCACGAATCACAGCTCTTGCAGACATGGTTCCAAAGGTAATAATCTGTGCCACTCTGTCTTCCCCATATTTTCTTATGACATAGTCTATGACTTCCTGCCTTCTTTCATAGCAAAAATCTATGTCTATATCGGGCATACTGATTCTCTCAGGATTTAAAAATCTCTCAAAAAGCAGCTGGTACTCTATCGGGTCAATATTCGTAATCTGTAAACAATAAGAAACCATGCTGCCTGCCGCTGAACCTCTTCCCGGACCAACCATAATGCCATGATCCTTAGCATATTTAATAAAATCCCATACAATTAAGAAATAGTCTACATACCCCATCTGTTCAATGGTAGACAACTCATATTCCAGTCTTTCTTTAAGTTCAGGATTAGGATTTGGATATCTTAGATTAAAACCTTCCAAACATAGTTTCCTGAGATATTCACTGGCTGTATACCCTTCAGGAACATCGTATTTTGGAAGTTTTAATTCATGGAAAGTAAATTCTACATTGCATCTTTTTGCAATCTCATAGGTGTTTTCCATGGCTTCTCTGGCGTAAGGAAATCTTTCCAGCATTTCTTCGGGAGATTTTAAATAAAATTCTCCTCCCGGATAGATCATTCTGTCCTCGTCATCCATGGTTTTTGCCGTTTGAATACATAGAAGAATCTCATGGGCCTTATTATCTTCTTTAAAAGTATAATGCACATCATTTGTGACCACCAACGGGATGCCTGTTTCTTTGCTCATGCGAATTAAGTTCTGATTCACTTCTCCTTGTTCTCTCATGCCGTGGTCCTGAAGTTCAAGGTAGAAATTTCCTTTGCCTAAGATGCTTTCATATCGAAGGGCTATTTCAACTGCTTTCTCATAGGAAACCTCTCTGATCGTCTTTGCCACCGGTCCTGCGAGACAAGCACTAAGACCAATGAGTCCTTTTGAGTGCTTTTCCAGAAGTTCCAAATCTATTCTGGGCTTATGATAGAACCCTTCTATAAATCCATAAGAAACCAGCTTAATTAAGTTCTTATAGCCTTCCATACTTTCTGCTAACAGCACAAGGTGAAAATAGTTGGCATCCTGTTTTTCTTTATCAAAACGACTGCGTGGAGCAACATACACCTCGCAGCCGATAATTGGTTTTATCCCCTGTTTTTTAGCCTCTTTATAAAAATCAATGACTCCATACATAGAGCCATGATCCGTTATTGCAACACTATCCATACCCAACTCTTTTGTTCTCGCAATAAGTTCTTTAACCTTAGAAGAGCCGTCAAGGAGACTGTACTCTGTATGGACATGAAGATGGGTAAAGGGAATCGAATGAACTGCTCTCTCCATAATAAGCTCCCTTCCATAAACTACATAAATATAATCCCATTATATCATATTATTATAAGAATTACTTCCCAAGCTTTATATGAATATTTTGTATAATTCTTATATTTTTTTCAAATAATATATTTCAAATCCTTTCATGCATAAAAAAGGAGGTTTGCCTATGGATTCAAAATCTAAAATCGTAAAGGTAAAGAAAAACAGCGAGGGAGACATTACAGATGTAATGCTCGATAATGGAAGTGTTCATTCTATCGATGATGCCATCACGATGGCCAAAAATGATTTAATCGATGGAGTGAATGTAGGCAAAGCCAAAAATGGCCGAGAATTTTTAAGAAGCAATCCAAATGGTGAAGAAAGCGATAATCTGGACAATCTTCCTATGTTTTAAAAGAGTAGACCTATGTCTACTCTTTTAAAATATCACCATATCATGGAACTCAAATATTTTTCATCATTTAATCTATGATTTAAACTACAGTTGAAACTTCATAATCGTATTCGTTAAGACTTCAGCGATTTCTGCTTGTCCTTGGGTTGCTTTTGCAATTTCTTCAATGGAAAATGCAGTTATCCCAATATTCGTTGAAATATCCTTGGCATTGATATTGGATTTATTAATGATGCTTACTACATCTTCTATACGCCGGTTCATTTCACTTATAAGCTCTCCTATTGTATTAGAATCGCTTTCAAATTTTGTGAAGATATCACTAATCACTGTACTATCCTTTTCATACTGTATACTGGTGTCCACTAACTGATCATAATCTTTTGTAACATCTTCTTCAATAAAATGAATTAAATCATTGGCATTATGGGACAAATCGTAAAAGACCAATTTGACTTCCTGTATCGAAGTTTTTATTTTATCTACAAGCATTTTGGTCTCTTCCGCCAATGCTTTGACCTCATCCGCAACAACTGCAAAACCTTGTCCGGATTTTCCAGCTCTGGCAGCTTCTATTGCTGCATTGAGAGCCAATAAATTGGTTTGCTCAGAGATCTTAGATATTGTATTGGACATTTTAACGATTTCTTCTACAACATAACCTTTCTCAATAGCCTTGATAATGTTTTTTTGTTTTTCCTGATAGGTACCAATGGCTTGTTCTTTAGATTTATTTGCATTGTCTTTCATATTTAATGCACGGCATTTTACTTCTTTAATAATATCCACGCTATTTCTGGCTTTTTCTCTTAGTTGAGTTGAATAGGAAAGGATCTCATAGTTGGCTTTGCCGACCGCTTCTATGATTTCTGCAGTGCTTTCCACTCCTTCTGCAATTTCTTTTGCACTCATATTAATCGTTTTAGTTTTATCATTAATTCCATCTATCGTTGCAGCTAATTCTTCACTGGAAGCAGTAACTTCCATACTACTTAGTTGTATATCCTTTATCATGTTTTTTAATAAGTTTCTCATATCTTCAAAAGCACTTGCCAAAAGTCCAATTTCATCTCTGCGGGACCTATCTTTTCTTAATAGATCTGAATTTAGATCGTATTCTGATAGAAGCTTAGCTTGTTTAATGCATCTGGTTAAACCTTTATTGATTGATAAAGTAATCAAAAAGGTTATTAATAAAGATATTATTATAGTAGTGATTATAAAAGTTAAAACAATATTCTCTGATGTCTTTACGAATTCTTTGCCGCCTTCATTGAGAGAGTTGGCTACGATAAAATTTATTTGCTTTAACTCAGCAATATCCGAACCGATAACACTTCTTAAGTTCTCACTCTTATAATTAATCTCTAATGCGGTTTCCAGATCATCCTTTTCTAAAGCATCAATAACTTCCACTTGAACCGTATATAATTTCTCGTAAATCTTTGCGAAGCTATCAATTAATTTCTTTTCCAACGGGGTCAGTTCAATGCCGTTAATATCAGTTAACAACTCTTGAATTTGATTATAATACTGATCATTTTCTGCTTTTGTTTCCTTTACATAGTTACTATTGTGATCTTTACTATACTTAAGTAGCCCTCCTGAAACATTGTTAATAGACTTCTGCACTAAAGTTTCAATGGTAGATATTTTGTCATTGGGCGTCATTCTATTAACGAAAAGATTGTCCATATTATCAGAAATTTTATTCATATAGTTAATAGATATTAATGATAAAGCTGTCATAAAGGTAATGATAACCGTGATCAATAATATTATTCTTGTCCTTATTTTTAAGTCACTAAAAACACTAACCCTAGTTTTATTATTTGGCTTAGTTTTAACCCCCACAGCTGACCCCTCCTATTTGTACATAAAGAAAATAATTGAAAGCTTCAGTATTATTTTCTGATATTAATCCATGGTCTTTTAATAAAGTTTTATTTAAGTCAGCTACTGCCAGTTATATCATTTTCTGCATCTGCTCCTCTTATCAAAACATTAGATTTCAAAAATTCCATAGGGGAACAGTGCATATAAGACTTGAATACATAAGAAAAATACTTATAGTCGCTAAACCCTACCATCTCTGCAATCTCATATACCTTATAGTTTCCTTCAGTAAGTAAATTGATTGCTTTTTGGATCCTATAACTATTTAAAAAATCATTAAATGTATGACAAGTATCGTCCTTAAATTTTTTGCTCAGATAGCTGGAGCTAACCTCCAGCTTCTCGGCAATATCTTCTATACTGATTTTATTAGAATAATTTTGAGCGATATAATCAATCATGACAGGTGTATTCTTATACTTGTAAGAAGATTTTTGACAGTAAATTTCTGTATCTAAAACCTTAATATTTTCTATATTTTTAACCGTATTTTTGAGTTTGCGAAGAATCTCCTTTTCAGAGATTTTTTTAATCACTTCTCCAACAACCTCATAAAGTTTGTTTTCATCAATTGGCTTAAGAAGATAGTCGAATACATTTAACTCAATTGCTTTTTTGGCATATTCAAATTCTCCATATCCCGTTATGATAATGACTTCAAATTCTCTCTCTTTAAAGTTCTGAAGCATTTGAAGTCCATCCTTTATCGGCATTTTTATATCCGTTAACACCAAATCCGGATGAAGCTCCTCAATTTTTTTAATTCCTTCCTCACCATTGACAGCTTCCCCTATGACCATACACCCCATTTTTGCCCAGTCAATGGTATAGGCGAGTCCTTTCCTGATTAAATCCTCGTCCTCTACAATTAATACCTTAATCATTATCCTCACCTCTTATTATAGGTAGATAAATCGTTACATTTGTTCCTTCATTGTAAACACTATTAATATGTATCCCATAATCCGTACCATATAGTAATTGAATTCTTCTATGGACATTATAAAGTCCTATATGATTGGATTCTAAATTCTCCTGTTTTAAAGCAGTTAGTATTTCTTCTAACCTTTCTTTGGAAATCCCATCGCCATCATCTACAATTTCCAGAACTAACTTCCCTTTTTCAATAAATATCCTAAGGGATATTTTTAAATTTTCTTTCCTGGAGTATCCATGACTAATAGAATTTTCAATGATAGGCTGAATAATCAATTTAGGAACCGTGCAATCCATAGCTTCCTCTTGAATATCAATGGTATATTCCAGTCTTTTATTAAATCTATATTTTTGTATCATTAAATAATCTTCTATATACCGAATATCTCTTTGAATAGATACATTTCCATCTTCATAATTTATGCTGTACCTTAATAGATTAGCTAGTCCTACTACGATTTGTACTGCTTTTTGTGTATCGATTTTAATCATATATTTTAGTGTTTCTAAAGTGTTAAATAAAAAATGAGGATTAAACTGAGCTTCTAACTGCATGATTTCTGCCATACGATTTCTATTAACTAATTCATTATTTTTGCTCATCAATTCTTTCAATCTTATAATCATATCATTAAAATAATCACCTATTAATTCAAATTCGTCATGGGAATTTATATGAACACAAAAATCTAAGTCTCCCTCTTGAACTTTCTTTATGGCATAAAGCAATTCATCAATGGATTTCGTTTTGTTGGCAGATATCCCTTTCGAAATATATATAATGACTATGGACAACATTAAAAAATGGACGAGCAGAAATATAAGTCCCACCAAATAAAACCGATCAATAAATCTCATAGAAGTAAGGGTAAAAATCAAAATATTTCCATTTGCCAATTTAGACTGATGGATATAGTATTTTTCCTCATCTCTTATATAAATGTATTTATTTTTATATAGTTTAAATCTAAATTTCCCCAGGCTGTCTAATATTAAATTATTAGTAGATATAATGGCATTCTTATGTCGATCAGTAATTACTACTATATCCAGATCATATTTGTATATGATATTATTCCAGTCGTTTTCTAATAAATCAAACACTATGTATCCAACGATCTTTCCTTCGTGAACGATAGCCTTACCTATGGAATAGATTGTTCTGATATTACTGTCTAATTGGACACGATTAATCATTGCTATGGTTTCGTCCGGTCTTTGTTTCATCTGCTTAAATATTCCAGATAAGAATATCTCATAAGTGTTATAGGGAGATTCACAAAAGCTATTATCAATAATTGTATTGCCATTATTATCCGTTATATAAAAAATACTCCTTATCTTTTGATTATTAATAAAACTATACAGCATTTCATAAATACTGGCTTGATTATTAATCTTATCTGCATTATTAATATAATTTACAATCAGTGGAGAAGAAGATAATTCTTCAACTTGAGCAATATAATGGGTAATTTCTTCTTCAATCATTGTAGAAATGACGGAATTAATTTCAATATTTTGATTTTTAATTACCCTTTCACCATAAAACATAATAAAGTTGTAAGAAAGAATGGAAAAAATTAAAATAGGAGTAACTGCATATAAAATAAAAGTTTTCCTAATCTCTTCTTTGAAGACTTTTCTTTTATTCTCTATCATATACAGCACTCCTTACATAAGGATTTTAAATTATAAAGGCACTAATCTAAAT
>JAAYPH010000107.1 GCA_012519955.1 Candidatus Epulonipiscium sp. | reverse complement strand
TTGACAAACCCATGTACGCCATCTCCTGTTATTATTAAGATGGGCTTAAGGCTGATTTTGACTATTGTCAGTCCTATTCTACATGATTTTTTCACAGGGGTGTTGCATTTAATATTGCAATTTAAGATTTCCCTTTTTATTTGCAAGTATGACTTTTCTGCAAATTTTGTGTAAAATTTTTTGGTTTATTGAAAAAAGTGCACACTAAAAGGACTGAGTCTGGTTAAATACCGAATTCAGTCCTCTGGCTCTGCTTGATTAAACCTTCAAAATCTGGAGTTCCGTTCACATCGTCCTATTTCTTAATATATAATTTTCTTGGAATCAGATGAAAAATTCCTTTTAATATTTCTTCGTTCGGTTCAAAAATCATCTTAACCTTTTGATTGTTATGTACAAATATTGCTGCATAAGTATTGGCTTTGATTTCTCCGCTGCTAAAATCCAATGTTTTTTCAAATCCGGTCAGTTCATGGGCATGGTCTTTATCTTCCACATGAGCCATCACATCAAACTCTTTAACTGAAACAGACACTACTCTCTTACGGCTGCTTTTATTGATAATTTGATCAATATCTAACTCACCATTTGTAAAACTATATTCATACTCAATATTTTGTCTCTGTATCAACCAATACGCTCCATAGGCTGCAATGGCCACTACAAAGACAAATACTTGAGGAATAAAAGCGAATGCTGCCAAAGCTACGACAATTGCCGCCAGAATGATGAGTGCAGTAATCATACCATCTTTCGAAGTGCGTTTTTTAGCTACAAGCTGCTCTTTAAATATATCTCCCATATCCTCTCTCCTTTATCACATCTTTATAAGAAATCGGACTTTTTAATATATTATATGGTAACATATAATATTTTAAATATCAAGAAAACAGCTTGCCCATCGGACAAGCTGTTCTATAGCAATATGGATTACATCATTCCCATTCCTGGAGCTCCGCCTGGCATAGCAGGTTCTTTTTCAGGAATGTCTGCAACAACAGATTCAGTTGTTAATAAGGTAGAAGCAACGGAAGTTGCATTTTGAAGTGCACTTCTTGTTACTTTAGTTGGGTCAAGAATTCCAGCGTCAATCATATTTACATATTCTTCTGTAAGCGCATTGAATCCCATATTCTTTGCGGAATCTATTACTTTGTTTACAATTACAGATCCTTCTAATCCTGCATTTTCTACAATCTGACGAAGAGGTGCTTCAAGAGCCTTAAGCACAATTTTTACACCTGTTTTTTCATCTCCAGATGTAGTGTCTAATATGGTTGCTACTTCTTTAATTGCATGGATGTAGGAAGAACCACCACCAGCAACGATTCCTTCTTCTACAGCTGCTCTGGTAGCTGCCAAAGCATCTTCGATACGAAGTTTGTTTTCTTTCATTTCAGTTTCTGTTGCAGCTCCAACTTTGATTACTGCTACTCCACCTGCTAATTTAGCCAATCTTTCTTGTAATTTTTCTCTGTCAAATTCAGAAGTTGTTTCTTCGATTTGATTCTTAATTTGTTTTACTCTTGCATCAATTTCTTCTTTATTTCCTGCTCCACCGATAATAATGGTATTTTCTTTTTGAACTTTAACTGTATCAGCTTTTCCAAGCATATCGATAGTAGCTTCTTTTAAATCTAAACCTACTTCTTCAGAAATTACTGTACCGCCTGTTAAAATAGCGATGTCTCTAAGCATATCTTTTCTTCTGTCGCCAAAGCCTGGTGCCTTAACCGCTACACAGTTAAAGGTTCCTCTTAATTTATTTAAAATTAATGTAGTTAATGCTTCTCCTTCTACGTCTTCAGCAATGATAAGGAGTTTTGCACCTTGTTGAACAATTTGTTCAAGAAGCGGAAGAATTTCCTGAATGTTAGAAATCTTCTTATCTGTAATTAAGATATATGGATCTTCAAGAACAGCTTCCATTTTATCCATATCGGTTGCCATGTAAGCAGACAGATATCCTCTGTCAAATTGCATTCCTTCTACAACTTCTAATTCTGTATTCATGGTTTTGGATTCTTCAACGGTGATTACTCCGTCGTTAGATACCTTTTCCATAGCATCTGCAATGAGGTTACCGATTTCATCATCTCCAGCAGAGATCGCTGCAACTCTTGCAATATGTTGCTTACCGTTGATTGCCTGGCTGGCATTTTTGATTACTTCTACAGCTTTATCGGTTGCTTTATGCATACCTCTTCTTAAAATGATAGGATTTGCACCCGCTGCAATATTTTTAAGCCCTTCTTTAATCATTGCCTGTGCTAATACTGTAGCAGTAGTTGTTCCGTCTCCTGCAACATCATTGGTTTTAGTTGCAACTTCTTTTACAAGTTGAGCACCCATATTTTCAAATGGATCTTCTAATTCGATTTCTTTTGCAATAGTTACTCCGTCATTAGTGATTAAAGGAGTACCAAATTTTTTATCTAAAACGACATTACGTCCTTTTGGTCCTAAAGTTACTTTTACTGTATTCGCTAATTTATCTACACCGGCTTCTAAAGCGGCTCTAGCTTCGGCACCAAATTTAATTTGTTTTGCCATGTTTACATCCTCCTTTATAATTATACTTTATTCTATTTATTATTGTTCTACAATCGCTAAGATATCACTTTGTCTTAAAACGATATATTCTTCATTATCAACCTTTACTTCTGTTCCGGCATATTTTGAATAAATTACTCTATCTCCAACTTTTACTTCCATTTTAATTTCTTTTCCGTCAACTACTCCACCGGGTCCAACAGCTACAACTTCAGCTTCTTGAGGTTTTTCTTTTGCCTGATTGGGAAGAACAATTCCTGATTTTGTTTTTTCTTCAGCTTCTAATTGTTTAATAACCACTCTGTCACCTAATGGTCTGAGTTTCATGGTATAACCTCCTTTAGAATATGTACTTTATAATCATTATTTTCGCCTTATTAGCACTCATCGCGCCTGAGTGCTAACTACAAAAATAATATTAATAAAAGCATGATGTTTATGCAAGGCTATATTTCGCCTAAAATAACACTTTAAGTATTGTTTCCATAAATTACATTAAATATTCTTTGTTTTTCTTTGAATTGCTAACATTTTCTCTTGATATCAAAAGATTATATTGAACATACTTTTTATTTTTAACAAAAAGGTTTGAACAAAAGGAAGGTAATATAGTACCGGTATAAAAATTGCCGGAAGCAAATTACCGACTTTAATTTTCTTAATCTCCATCATATTGATCCCTATAGCAAAAATTAAAATGCCGCCTACGGTGGAAATCTCTCTAATCATATCCGCGGTCATATATGGCTCAATCCACTGAGCAAGCAAAGTGATCAACCCCTGATAAATAAATACCGAGACTCCCGCAAGGGCAACCCCTATACCTAAAGTCGAAGACAATATAACAGAAGTAACACCGTCCAATACGGACTTTGCAAATAAGGTTTTATGTACTCCCTGGAGACCGCTTTCTAAAGACCCCATAATGGCCATCGTTCCTACGCAAAAAAGCAAACTGGCAGAAACAAATCCCTGTGATATATTTCCACCTTTATTTCCTTTCTGCATTTTACTTTGAATCAGATTGCCTAAATGCTCTAGTCTAAGCTCTATATTCCACCATTGTCCAAGTAACCCGCCTATAATAAGACTTATTATAAATAAAATTGGATGGCTTGAGGGCTGAATCATGTTTCCAATAGCCCCACTGGCTCCAATAAATAATACAGCTAATGAAACCCCATGGAATACAATCTGTTTGTAATCTTCTTTCAAACCGTTTTTTAAAAGCATCCCTAATAATGCTCCGCAAAGAATCGCCAAAGCATTTACAATCGTACCTAGCACGAAAATTCCTCCTCATTTGCCAAGCCTTAACTGTCTCGCATAGTAAAATAAATACTGCTGTGAGATTCCTGCTAAATTTCCAAAATATTCTTTTGCAAAAGCTTGAATTTCGTTTGGACTTGTATCTTTATCAAAATAAAAGTATTCCATTACCCTTTTAACCCATACATCAACGGGAAATGCTTCCTCGTGCCCTATTCCAAATAATAGAACACAATCCGCAATCTTTGATCCTACTCCCTTTATTTTCAGCAGCTCTTTTTTGGCTTCCTCATAGGGTAAATCTGCAAGCTTCTCTAACTCTACTTCTTTATGCTTTACCTTTTGGCAGGCATCAACAATGTAAGGTGCACGAAAGCCGGCTTTGCAGGCTCTTATATCCTGTTCACTTGCAGCACTCAATTCATCCACTGTAGGGAATGCATAGTAATCATGCCCTTCAAAACTACAGATAAATTTTCCAAACATTCTACTTATATTCTCCACTACTTGTTTAATATGTGGAATTTGTTTGTTTTGTGAAATGATAAAGGATATAAGACATTCCCAGGGTTCTTGGCGAAGAATTCTGATTCCCGGGGCAAACTTGACTGCCTCGGCCAGGTGAGTATCTTTTTCCGCCAAACGTCGTTTAATTATATCATAGTCTTTATCTAAATCAAAGTAAGAACTCCATAAATTTTCAAACTCTTCTGCGGAAGTCGGGTAAAAGATCACTTCATCTTTTGTCTGAAAAATTCTTAGTACCTTTCCCCATGCAACAATCACATAGTCATTATGGGCGAGCTTATGAAACCTAAAACACTGTCCACATTCCAGTATCTGCTCTATTTCAAAGCTGTCCATTGCTTTTATGATGATCTGATCTTCTATTTGCCTATATCTCATATTTTCCTTCCTCTCTAAAAATATCCGTGGTATACTAAAAGCATTTAAACCACGGAGTGATGATCAATGAAAGAACAAATTTATACCATACCAGTGATTGATGCCTTTAAAGCAGATACGGAATGCCCCTTTTGTAATTTGCACCAAACCCTGGAAAGAGAATGTATTGACTTTATGCTTGGAGCATCTTACATGGAAGATGACATTCGAATGGAAACAAACAAATCGGGCTTTTGTCCCCATCACTATCAACAATTATTTAATGAAAAAAACCGCCTGGGTCTTGCCCTTATGCTTCATAGCCATTTCCAGGAAGTCAATAAATCTCTTTCTAAGGCGATCGAATCACATAAGGACCTTACCTCCAATAATTTTTCTTTTCTGTCCGGACTGATGAACTATTCGAAAAGGGAAACGTCTTCACAAAATAAGAACCCTATATCTTCAGATTTAAAGAATATCCATAAGGATTGTTATATATGTACTAAAATTGAAAAGACCTTTGAGCGCTATATGGATACCTTTTTTCATCTCTGGAAAAAAGATCATGAATTCGTCTCCTTAGTGTCAAAAGGAAAAGGCTTTTGCTTAAATCATTTCGCTTCCCTTATTGAAGGTGCAAATTCTGCCTTAAATAAAGAACAATATAATCATTTTACACAGATTGTGTTTCCTATTCAACTTGAGAATTTAAAAAGGATAGAAGAAGAACTGGATTGGTTTGTTCAAAAATTCGACTATAGATACAAAGATGCGCCATGGAAGAATTCAAAAGATGCCGTACAAAGAGCTATTTTAAAGGTTTCCAGTACTAAAATTGAAGAATAAAATATTATATAATTCAATAGCAAAAACTGGTAAAACATTGTTAATATTTAAAATATATCGTAATATTTTAATTTAAAGAATTTGGCAATTTAAAAGGGATTTGCAGTGATTTGTCGAATACAAATCAAGTGTCTAATAATATATAAAAAAGGAGGAAAAAAAATGGCACAAAAAGGATTACCCGCAGGAGCAACTGGTGTAAATGCAGGGGAAAAATTTACACCATATGTTCCGTCTAACAAGGTCATGCCTGAATTTACAGCGCTGTCCATCGTATTAGGGATATTGTTGTCCGTAGTATTCGGTGCAGCCAATGCTTATTTAGGCTTAAAGGTTGGTATGACTGTATCTGCTTCCATACCGGCTGCAGTTATATCCATGACTATTGTTAGAGTTATTTTGAAAAGAAAATCTATTCTAGAAAACAACATGGTACAAACCATAGCATCAGCCGGTGAATCTCTCGCAGCTGGAGCAATCTTTACTTTACCAGCTTTATTTTTATGGGGTGAAACACCCAGCGCATTAACGATGACACTTATTACCTTAGCAGGTGGTGTTCTCGGGGTATTATTTATGATTCCTATCAGAAGATATTTAATTGTACAAGAACACGGCAAATTGCCATATCCAGAAGGAACAGCTTGTGCTGAAGTTCTTCTTGCAGGAGAAGAAGGCGGAAGCGGTGCCGGATTGATCTTTGCCGGTGGTGGATTAGGTCTCATTTATAAATTCTTAGGTGATGGTTTAAAACTTTTCCCAACTGAAATCGAAACTGAAATAAGCGGATTTAACGGAGCAGCTATCGGTATGGATGTTTTACCTGCTCTTCTTGGAGTTGGCTTTATCATTGGACCAAAAATTTCTGCGTATATGCTTGCCGGTGCAATATTAGCATGGCTGGGATTTATTCCAATGATTGCTTTCATTGGATCTGACTTAGCTTCAGCAGTATTCCCTGCAGCAGACTTAATCAAAGATTTAGGCTACTGGGGAATTTGGTCTAATTACATACGTTATATCGGTGCCGGAGCGGTTGCAGCCGGTGGTATCATCAGCATGGTTAAATCTCTTCCTGTTATGATTACATCCTTTAGAGATGCTATGAAAGGCTTCGGATCAAAAGCTTCTGGTCAACTTGAAAGAACCGATACAGACTTAAAAGGTAAATTTGTTACTATCGCGATAATTGTTATCATCGTACTTATGGGAGTACTTCCTGTTATCCCTGTTGGAATTATGGGAGCTATATTGGTTGCAATATTTGGTTTCTTATTCGTAACAGTTTCTTCAAGAATCGTTGGTCTTCTTGGAAGCTCTTCTAACCCTGTTTCTGGTATGACTATTGCGACACTATTATTTACTACAATCATTATGAAAGCAACTGGAGCAAGTGGAAAACCAGGAATGGTTGCAGTTCTTTGCGTTGGTGCAGTAATCTGTACAGCTGCAGCGATTGCAGGGGATGCTTCACAAGACTTAAAAACTGGTTATCTGATTGGAGCAACTCCATGGAAACAACAACTTGGTGAAATCGTAGGTGTTGCTGCTTCCGCAGTTGCAATTGGATTTATTATGATTTTATTAAACAATGCTTACACCTTTGGTTCAAAAGAATTGGGAGCACCTCAAGCAACCCTTATGAAACTTGTTATTGAAGGTATTATGGATGGAAACTTGCCTTGGAACCTTGTATTCATCGGTGTTTCCTCTTCAATTGTATTTGAAGTATTAGGCATTTCTTCTTTACCAGTTGCAATTGGAATCTATCTTCCAATCCATTTATCCACTCCTATCATGGTTGGTGGACTTGTAAAAGGTGCGCTTGATTTATTCGTTAAAAACAGCGAAGAAAATAAAGCTAGAACTGAAAATGGTATATTATACAGTTCCGGCTTAATTGCTGGAGAAGGATTGATGGGAATTATCCTTGCAGGATTTGCTGCAGCTAATGTAGATCTTGCACTTGGAGATTACCCATTAGGACAACTTGGTGCTTTAATCCTCTTTATCTTAGTAATACTATCCTTGATATACTATGTATTCTTTAAGAAAACTGAAGAAACTGTAAAGAAATAATATTCATTTCTTTAATATTCAAAGAAGGAATCTTTAAGAAAGGACTTTCTAAGATTCCTTCTTTAATCTATAATTGACTTTTTTCATTTTACTGTGAAAAGGAAGATATAAGAATGCAAAAAGATAGAAATGCGCTGGATATGATACCAATACGAAATGAAAAAATTCTTTGGGAAATAAAAGAAGATCAGGTGATATTAACAATTAACAGAGACCGAACTTTTGATCGTTTGATGCATAAATTGTTTAAAACGCCTTTAAAAACTACAGTAGAGCTTGAAGAGTTCGGATCTTTTGTGTGGCAAAAATGTGACGGAACCAGTACGATACACGATATCGCCAATCATTTAGAAGAGCATTTTGGTGAAAAAGCTAATCCCGTTTTAGAAAGACTGCTGATATATATGAAAAGTCTACGGGACAATAATTTTATTCATCTAAAGTAGGAGGCTGGCTTTTATGAAATATGTTTTATATATGCTTTCAATTACAATTATTACAATGGCTCTAATGTATATAGGGATCATAAAAGAACGAAATCTCCCTATAGAACTTTTTAATAAACTTTATAAAAAATGCGCAAGAAAAGTCCTTAAATATTTAGAGAAAAATGATTCCATTACGATCCCTGAAATTCGAAATCTAATACAAAATGAAACCGTATCCGTTATTTGGAGCAAAAAAAGATTAGGAATTACGGATGCAAACAGTTTTGTAAGAAATCTGATTGACAATTTACTTAAAGAAGAAAAAATTGAGCGTGTAAAAGGAAAAGTGAACTCCTATAAATTAAAGAAATAAACCTTCCTATGTCCATAGGTTTTTAGCGGTCTCCTCTATTTCTTTCTTTCTCTTCTCTGTCTCTATAGAATCTATACGTATTTCAAGAACCGTTCCCTCTCTTGCACCGTGAGGGATTAATTCTTTCGGCATATTAATCATCTTGCCATTTTCTAATTCTACAACGGCAAATCCATTTTCAAATCTATCGATCGTAATAATCATACTCCACCTCTAATACTCCATTTTATATACTAAATTGCCTTTACCATCCGCTGTAAAAATAATAGTACCGCTTTCATCTGTTCTTAATATTTCTATATTTTTCTCCAGAAGTCTAGTGATGATCTCCTCATGGGGATGACCATATTGGTTGTCTTTTCCTGCGGAAATTACTGCATACTGTGGATTAACAGCTTCTAAGAATTCTTCTGATGTCGAGCTGCTGCTGCCATGATGACCAACCTTAAGAACATCCGATGCAATCTCTACATCTTTGTGATCCAATATTTCTTCTTCCGATATTCTTTCTGCATCTCCCATAAACATAAAAGAACTCCTGCCAAATACTAAGCGAATGACTATAGAGTAATCGTTAAGTTCCTCGTATTCTTTGCTGTTAGGCGCTAGTATTGTCCATTCTGCATCTCCTAGTTTATAGCTTTCTCCAACTTTAGGCGTTGTTATTGTAAGATTTTTATTTTTAATAGCAGTAATAACATCTTTGAAGGTCTTAGTAGTGTTGACCACTTTGGGCATAAAGATTTGGTCGATATCAAAGTTGTCAATAACTGCATCAGACCCGCCTATATGATCTTCATGGGGATGGGTCCCTATCATATATTGCAGTTTTTCTACATTTTGTTCTTTAAGATAGTCTACTACCAGATCGCTGTCATTATTATTGCCTGCGTCAATGAGCATATATTGATGATCCTGTTCAATAAGTATGGCATCTGCTTGACCCACATCTATGAAATGTACTTTAAGCTCACCACTCTGCTCTTCCTTAAATCTGGTTTCAATTTCGGTCGTACAGCCTTCAACACCAAAAATAAGAAAAAGCATTAGTGTTAAAAAGCTTATAAGCATTTTAAAATTATATTTTTTCATGGTAATTTCCTAGCCCTTCTTAATGGTTTTATTTATAAAATCTTTACAGGGATATATCTATTATATTATGCACTTAAAGAAGTATGAAAATCCCAATGGGTTTTCCATTGATTTTATCATACCTTTTATAAGCTTCCTAGCAAAATCTGCATATATATGCCATTATTCTACATAGCGCTATGAAATCCTTGCAGAGATTTTAATTAGCATTTTGCCATGCCTATCGGCATAGTATAGTAGAAACTGCATTTAAGGAGACGTGTTATGACCCTTGAGCCTTTTGTAGATCCCCTGCCACTGGCAAGAACCTTACAGCCTAAGGAGCGTTACAAATGCTTTACTTATTATGAAGTTACAATGAAGGAATTTTTTCATAAGTTCCACTCGAATCTTCCCAGTACAAAAGTTTGGGGATATGAAGGAGAAATTCCCGGTCCTACAATTGAGGTAACTCAAGGAGAATGTACCCATATAAAATGGATTAACGACCTTCCTGATAAACATTTGCTGCCAATTGATCGTACACTTACTTCATAGCTCGGGTAAAAATATGCCTAATGTCCGTACTGTTGTTCATCTCCACGGAGCAGAGGTAGAACCTGAGAGCGACGGGCATCCAGAGGCATGGTTTACAAGAGATTTTGCCCAGTGTGGCCCTCGCTTTGAACATACGGTTTATAAATATTCTAACAATCAAAGACCAACTACCCTCTGGTACCATGACCATGCCATAGGAATTACTCGTTTAAATGTATATGCTGGCCTGGCAGGAATGTACATTATTCGCAACGAGGAGGAGAATGCTCTTAATCTTCCTGCCGGAAAATATGAAATTCCTTTACTCATTCAAGATAAATCCTTTAATGAGGATGGCTCTCTCTTTTATCCGAGAACAGTAAATAATCCTCCTCCTGAGTTTCCTAATCCTTCGATTACACCAGGCGTTGCAGGAGATTTTATTGTCGTAAACGGAAAGATATGGCCTTACCTGGAAGTTGAACAAAGAAAATATCGCTTCCGCATTTTAAATGGTTCTAATGAGAGATTTTATCGCATGAGGCTAGATTCCGGCCAGCCCTTTATACAAATAGGTTCCGATGGAGGATTGTTGCAAAAACCAGTTACAATGGAGGAAATCACTATAGCACCATCAGAACGGGTAGATGTTATTATTGATTTTACAGAGCAACCCCTAGATTCAAAGATTATACTCACAAATACGGCACGTACTCCTTTTGATTTCGGTGCTCCTCCCGACCCTGAAACTACAGGATTAATCATGCAATTTAGAGTTATTCCCAGAGAAGGCCCTGACGAAAGTGAAGTACCAAAGTTTCTGAGTACTATAAAAAGATTCAAGGAGTGTGAAGCTAACAGAACAAGGGATATCACTCTGGATGTAACTCAAGATAGGTATGGAAGACTTATGTTCATGTTAAACAATCACATGTTTATGGATAAAATTACAGAAAATCCGATTCTTGGAGATGTAGAAATCTGGAGAATTATTAATCAAGGAATTGCTGTACATCCTATTCATATTCACCTTATTCAATTTCAAATTCTCGACCGTATTCCATTTGATGTGGAAGCCTATAATCTAAAAGGCCAGATACGCTTTACAGGTGATCCTGAACCTCCTCTGCCTAATGAGCAGGGATGGAAGGATACCGTTCAAGCCTTCCCCGGATTTGTCACCCGAGTAATTATGCGTTTTGCTCCTTATACAGGACGATATGTATATCACTGCCATATTTTAGAGCACGAAGACCATGATATGATGCGTCAATTTGAGGTTATTCCAAGAAAATTTAGACCCTGCGTCAATGATGAATGCTCGGAGTGCTCACAAAGTTACAGATGTATATGTGAATAAGCAATGAAAAAACACCAATCTTTTTTACGATTGGTGTTTTTCGTTTTGATTACATTAGTACTATCCTATTACATAACTGTTTATAATATCGTATACCTTGAGTAGAAGGTTATCCATATTTTTGCTTTTGAAGAACTTAAGTTCAATGCTGATTCCGCCGGACATTGTCAACTTTATTTCAGAATCCAAATCAAATGTACCTGCGGTTTCAACAGCATATGTAATGATATTTTTATAAGGTATGGTGTAGTATTCTATTTTCTTTCCTGTTATTCCTTGTTTGTCGGCAACTAGTATCCGTTTATCAGTAAATACCGCAACATCCCTTACCGTTTTTACTGCAAAATGTACAACTTCATTTTTTGATATGAATGGTTGAAGGCTTGGAGAAAGTGGCACTTCTTCATAGAAATTAAAGATTTTGTTTAAACTCACATCTGCCATAAAATTACCTCCAATAAAGATATTAGAATGAGCATTGTTCTTTAATATCTTTCCCAACTAACCATATCTTTAATACTTTTTCTTTTTTTCTCCGGTTCGCTTTCTTCCATAGGGTATCCCATAGGAAGAAGAGCTATGACCTCTAAGTTTTCAGGCAGTTCCAATACTTCATGGCATTTTTTTGCATCAAAGGCACATACCCAACAGGTACCAAGTCCTAAATCGGTGGCAGCTAAAGTCATATGGTCAACGGCTATTGCAACATCAATATCACAATGATCCTTGCCGTCTTTTCTAATCCATGACTGAGAATGGTCCCCACAGGCAACTATTATAACCGGTGCACTCTGAAACCATGGGCGCGGATAGGTTTCTGCAACTTTACTTCTTATCTCTTCATCCGTAATAACAATAAAATGGCAGGGCTGATAATTCACTGCAGAAGGTGCAAGTATTCCTGCTTCCAGCACTTGAAGAATTTTTTCTTTTTCTACAGCCATATCTTTGAACTTTCTAACAGAATATCTTTTCTTCGCAAGGTCAATAAAATTCATTGCTTATTCCTCCTTATACATTCTAAAAGTTAATTAAATTCTCTATCATCGAGCAGACTTTGTCAATGCTTCTTATTATTTCCCTCGGTATGTTTTTATACACATAAAATACTTCTCTTATTTTTAATTTTGAAATCACTTATATAAGGAAACCCGAGACATTAATTTTGCCTCGGGTTTTCTTGTCATTGATTCATTTCTCATTATTGCACGGAAACAGCTCGCTTAAATACGACTGAACCTTCATCAGGCTGCGGATTCCATCCAATGCCCTCATGGGGTTTCTTCATTACACCAATAAGCTCCCATCCTTCTTTGCCATAGTTATTCAGTTCATCTTGCAAATTCGAAGGATCACCTAATCCCTGCACAGAATGAATTCCAACTACTTTGTATTCCCATTTCATATCCCAGTCTCTCCTTTTGTCACAAAACATACTTATGTTTAGTTCTGCTTATGCTTTCTTTGAATTGATTTTTACTTAAAATCTCATTTCTATTTGTTGGATATTATTATTTGCAAGAATGAACCTATTTATGCATATTCGACTCTAAGAATTTTCTCCAATACTAATCATAATGAATTTTATACATAAATGATTTCAGTCTAACAAAAATAATCAATAGCAAATGACAGGGGTACCGACCTCAATATCATTAAAAATATCCCTGGCTACATTATATGGACAATTGATACATCCGTGGGAACCGTTTGTTTTATATATATTTCCTCCAAACCTGCTCCTCCAAGTGGCATCATGGATACCAATGTCGCCATTGAAAGGCATCCAAAAACTGACGGGAGCAGCATAGCCCGGTCCCCTTAGAATAGCATTTCTTTGTTTGTATTTTAACCTATAAACACCCTTTGGCGTTGTATGATTCGTACTAACATTGCCGGTAACAACAGGTCCTTCTGTGATGAGTGTACCGTTTTTATAAAACCATAAATATTGATTGGTTAGATCTATTTCTACATAAGTATTGCCTATGTCGTTGCTATTTCGCGAAAAGGCAGTTTGAATGTATGCTGGTTCTCTCGTCTCAATTGTTCCTTCTTTTATAGCTTGAATGAGATACTGGGCTTCTTCATCTTGATTAATATACCAGCCATAGTCGCCACCACCTACAGTTATCTTTTCTCCTGAGGATGTAATAAACTCCCTCGTTCTGCCGATTGTATTATAAGTTTTAGAGAGTTCCTTAACATATTCTTTGACCTTTTCTTCGTAAAAGGTAATCTGATAGTTTTCATCAATCGAAAGCCATTGATGGATCATTGAGTCATCTAAAATTTCCTGCCTATCCCCAAAATTATAGGTAATTTTTGAAGATATGTATTGATTAAGCGTGTCTTTGGCTTCAATAATTTTAGGAGATGTAGAATTGTATTGGGATTTTATATAACAATCTGCTAATTCCAGATCCAATTCAGACTCTTGCTGAAGTATTGAATCTGCCACGGCGGAAAATAGAAGTTCTTTATCTACCTTGGTTCCGGAAACTTCTTCTATAATGACATACTGATTATTTATGTATTTAATTTCGGGATTTTTAGGTTCTATGATCTGCTTGCTGTCAAAACAAGAAAGCTGATCAATTCGTTCCTTTAATAACTGTTCATCGTATTGAACTTCAACTGTCATTTTGGAGTTCTCTTTGTTAAAAAGCGCTGCAACCCATTTCAATGGCTTTTGACTGTCTTTAAAATTCCTAAAGGCATCCTCCGAACGATATTTTAATCCTATTTCTTCTCCTTTAAATTGCTCCGTTTTGCCTCCTCTTTCTTTAAGGGTCAGCGTATAATTTTGAAGTCTGGACATCAGGATTGCTTGTGCTTCCTCTATAGTCTTTCCCGAAACATCAATGGAGTTAATTTGTGATCCAAAATAATAATGTCCTGTAAAATAAATCGCCAGTCCAAAATAAATGCCCAGGATCGTGCAAACAAAAATAGCTATTCCAATAGCAATTTTTTTGTGTTTTATTATTGGATGCCGTACTGGTTCGTCTACAGGTTCTTCTGTTGATTCGTTTATTGGTTTTTCTATCGATTCTTCACAGGGGTCTTGCGAGAGTTCTTCGATTGGCTCTTCTATTTGATCTTCTATTGATTCTCCTATTACTTCAGAGGGGTACTGCGATGGGTTTTCTATTGGTTCTTCTGGTTCTACTGCCAATGCTTTCGAAAGTTCATGTGATAATTCTTCTATGGGTTCTTCTATAAATTCTTCTACTGGATCTTGTAAAGGCTCTTTTGCTGATTCTTCTTTTGATTCTTCTACGAGTTCTTGTAAGGGTTCTTCTAAGGGCTCTTCCAACGGTTCTTGTATAGGTTCTTCTATAGTTTCTTCTATAGTTTCTTCCATAGGTTCTTCTATAGGCACTTCTGTGATCTTTTCTTCTTGATTGTTTGAAAGTTCTTCTATTTGCCTATCCAGTTCCATTTCCGCAATCCCACCCCTTCAATACAACAAGAATTTGAATACTCTACATTCATTCTATGTTGTAATGATGGGTTTAAGACTACTATTACTCAGCTCTAATTCGTTAATAGCCAATTTATTAAAATGTAGTTCTTTAAAATAAAGACACTTGAGTATACCCATACCCTTGCTTGTAACGTTGAATGATATCGGGCATTTTATAAAGAATTCCCAGTTTCTCACATTCCTTTTTTAATAAATGCCATAATACCTTAGCTTTTGGAGATGAACATTGATAAGAATTTCCGTAGGTTCTTATGTATTTCTGCTTGATATTCGGAAAGTGCACATCAAGTTTTTTATAATACCAGTCCCTTTGATTTTGTCTTAGAGTTACTCCAAAGGCAGGATAGATGAATTTAGCTCCGCTTTTATGGGCAAGATGAATGATACCCATTATATTCTCTTCATTGTCTTCTATAAAAGGAAGTACCGGCATAAGCAGGATACCGACAAATATCCCATGATCAGAAAGCTTTTTAATTGCTTCGAACCGTTTTGAAGATAGCGCCACATTTGGTTCAATCTTTTTGCATAATGCGTCATCACAGGTGGTGATTGTGATTTTAGCTAAAACAGGAGAATGGGTTTGTATGGATTTTAATAAATCGATATCCCTTACAATCAAATCACTTTTTGTGGCTATAGAAACACCAAAGCCATATTTATGTATGAGCTTTAAAGCTCCCCTTGTTAATTCATATTCTTTTTCAAAAGGATTGTACGGATCGCTCATGGCTCCCATACCTACTACTCCGGTTTTTCTTTTCGATTTTAAGTCCCGTGCAATAATCTCTAAAGCATTTTCCTTTGCTCGAACTCTGTCAAAATCCTCTATCCCATAACATTCACTGCGGCTGTCACAATAAATACAGCCGTGACAGCATCCTTTATAAATATTCATATTATAATTGTTTCCAAACCATTGCTCATTGGAAGAATATCCGGAAACAATGGTCTTTGCCTTTATAAATTCCATATTTTAACCTTCTCTCCGTCCCCAACAGTCTACTTTCTCCAAAGCCATGACAGTGAATAATTCTAACTGCTTTGCATAACAACCCTGAGTATCATTGACAGTGTAAAAATTAAAACCATGACTATTGAACGCTTGCTTTTCATGGTTTCAATTCTTACTGTAACTTAAAGTATAATTTAAAGTTTAACTTAAAGTATAGCTTGAAAATTTTCTTTATTATATCATATGAAAGTAGCTGATTGTCTGTTTTTATACATTGAGTATCTTTACGGTATTAAAGCATCGTCTACCCAAAATTTTATTGCCCTGAGATAGAAAAAGCGATTTTCAGTAAACTACTGAAAATCGCTTAAATCATTATCACTAATAATCTCTTTTTGGAGTTTTAACTTCAAAATTTTTCTTACGCTTTCATCAATGCGTTCTTCTAAGATATCCCCTTTTCGTACGGCATCTTCTAATGCCTCCACAGAGTCTTCCAAGCTTGATGGACATAGAAGAATATCCACTCCGGCTTTCACCGCATGAATAGCACCAGAGGAGGAATCGTAATAATTCGTTATAGCCTGCATATTAAGGGCATCGGTAATAACAATTCCCTTAAAATTCAGTTCATTCTTCAGAATATCTGTAACGATTTTATGGGAAAATGTTGCCGGAACCTCATCAATATCCGGAACGATAAGATGACCGATCATAACCATATCGGCTCCGGCATCGATTCCTGCTTTAAAGGGTAAAAACTCTTCTTTACGAAGCTGATCTAAGGATTTGGTTACATACGCGGCATCATAATGAGAATCCACCTTTGTATCTCCATGACCTGGAAAATGCTTTAAGGAACAAATCATCCCTTTGTCTCTAAAGCCTTGGACTGCAGCCGATACCAGCTCAGAAGCCTGTTCAAAATCATCGCTGTAGGCACGATCCCCAATGACGGTATTTTCGGGATTGGACCATACATCTGCCACTGGAGCAAAAGCTGTATTAAATCCGTATTTTCCGATTGAATCGGCAATCAATGAAGCATTCTCATAAGCTTTATCTTTCCCCATATCTTTATAAGTCAACATAGCATCCAAAGAATAGGGATGAAGGGTTTCCATAACTCTGGCAACTCGCCCTCCTTCTTCATCACTGGCAATAAAGAGAGAAATATTAGAATATGACTGCATGTCTTGAATCATACTGGATACTTGCTCTTCGCTATTTAAGTTTCCTTTTTGAAAGAGTACTCCGCCAACAGGATATTCTTTTAATGCATTCTTCGTAATATCTCCTGCTACTGTCGTATTCGTCACTCCGGTCAATGAGTCTGCAAATACTATAAACATCTGGCATACTTTTTGGTGCAGGTCCATTTGATTGAGAATTTCATTTACCAGAGCATCTTCTCTTTCTTTTTCTTTATCTAAATCTGTTGAATTGTCGTTGCTTTCCTTGTCTGTCTCGTTTTCTTTTGATCCATTTTTATTAGGTCCTGCATTATTATTCGTCGTATCTTGATTGGATGAATCAGAGATATTATCTGTATTCTGATGATTGCCTGCAATTTCGTTGAAAAAGTTAAGTTTAAGGATCACCATAACAATTGCAAGAAGTGCTATAATGATCAAAACAATAAGAAGTATTCTTTTCCAAATTGTAGTCTTTTCGCTTCTTTTCATTTTCTAATACTTCCCTTTTATAAGATAGAGTTAACAAAGCATTAACACCCATGAGCGTATCTATAAACTCCGTAGCTACTTTTTAATCTTTGTCATATTCCAAAAACTTATACTACATCCCTTATATACAACCTCATTAAAACACTAAAATTGTTGTTTGAAATCAATTCCTGCTTTCACTGCCTGGCTCATCTGATATTTTCGTTCAATGCAATAGGTACGCTTTCCCTTACGGAAATAAGTTCCTGTTTGCTTGAAACGAAAAGGAACTCCAAACTCTATACATTGAGCTCTGGTTGAAAGAATCCAATCATAATCGCATAGTCTTGCATCTTTACCGGATTCACCGCCGCATATCACGTTTTCTATTACATAATGATATTTCTCTAAATACTTTCTAATATCAATAGCCTCCAACATTGGCTCATGAATAATCGAACGATGTTTAAGAGGCAGGTCCAAAAAAATAGGTAGTCGTTGATCTGTCATTTTTTGATTTTCGCAGGTACAGCAGAGATGAACATTCTCATAGCCCTCACCCCAATCAGCGGGCAAGCTTTCATAAAATCGGTCGGGTCTTTTGGTTACTATGAAAAAATTCAGATCTGAACGTATTTTAATATATCTCCATGCATCTATACGCCACTCGTCAGCTATTGGATGAAAGAAATCAGAGGTAAAACAGGTATATACAAAATCCCCATCCGCTTTAAGTTTATATTCGCCTTTACGGTCTTTCTTAATCGGCAGATCAAAGGATGCGGTCTTATGAACAACTGAAGCATCTCTATCAAATTCTGCATCCCGTCTATATACATAGCAGTGATAGCATCCCGGGCTGATTTTCGTACATCCATGCCACGGATTCCAATTAGACAAAAAGATTCCTCCTCTTCAACTTAGCATGACACCGTTCTATGAATTCATTCAGGATGCCAATTCATTAGAAGCATCTGTTATCCTTTCCATTCACTTATTGTGATTTGAAGGCTTTTTAAAAGCTTCTATTTGTGCTTTTTCTTCCTGGGTTATTGCATCCGCTAAACGGTTATGATTACCAGGCTGTGAATTCAAATAGCTTTGTATATACGTTTTATTCGTATTTTCAATCTCCAGTTTTAATTCACTGGCAGATAACAGGCTGCTTCCGGCACCTCTTACGATAATTTGCTGCAGTCCATCGGATGTGGCTACTATAATATGATATTTTTTGCTGTGGTCATAAGAAAATTTTTCAATATATTGGTCTGCAGTCTGGGCTTCCTTGGTGAATACGACATGAATATTATGATAATCCATCATTTCTTCTACATGTCCCTTAACCCTATATGCATCAAATACGACAATAACCTCACATTTCTTAGTTGCTTTGTAATTGCTTAATATATCCAAAAGTTTTACTCTGGCACTGTCCATATTATCCTCAGCCAGGGATTTAAGCTCGGGCCAGGCATGAATGATATTGTAACCGTCCACCAAAAGATAGGTTCCCAGCTTTGACTCTTTTGACTTAGGTTTATCTTCACTCCTGGAACTCATTGATTCATAATAACGTTCTACGGAGGATTTTGTTTTCTTCCAAACAGATTTCTTCCCTTGATTAGACACGGTTTGCCCTAAGATTTGGTCGATTTCCTCTAGACTGATCCATTGACTGTCTGAAGAGGTTTTAGTTTGAAAATCTTCTTTGAATTCATCCCGTTTTGGCTTAAGATAACTTTCAAGATGCATATATTCTTTTACTTCATCCCATCTGACATAAAAACCTGCCCCATGGGAACAAAAGATGGAGCCTGTGGGATTTTCTACATCCGCTTCAGAGTCATAGCCTATTTGCCCTATGACTTCTTCCGCATTATGACAAGGCTCATACCCTTTTAATGTACAGAATAATCTTCCAAAGCCTTTCGTATAAGACATTAATTCTTTTTGATAATTTCTCATGGTCACGACCGGAGCGCTGCCTACTAAAGTAGTCATTTCATCATCGGCCTGCAGGATCTCACTGGTCCCGTACATCTTTTCAATATCCATCATTGCTCGTCCAACCATTTCCCTTGGAACTTCCAGTTGAAAACTGTAATAGGGTTCAAGCAATATGGAATTGGCTTCTTTTAGCCCCTGACGTACGGCACGATAAGTCGCCTCTCTGAAATCTCCACCCTCCGTATGCTTGTTATGGGCACGACCAGATACAAGGGTTATTTTCATATCCGTAATGGCAGAGCCTGTAAGAACACCTTTATGGACTTTTTCTTCTAAATGAGTTAAAACAAGCCTCTGCCAGTTTCTTGATAAAAGGTCTTCACTGCAATTGGTTGCAAATTGAAGGCCACTGCCCCGCTCCCCAGGTTCCAGCAATAGATGAACCTCTGCATAGTGTCTTAAGGGTTCAAAATGCCCAACCCCTTCAACCGTATTGGTGATGGTTTCTTTATAAACAATACGACCGTCATCAAAGGATACATCCAGGTTAAAGCGATCTTTTATGAGACTTTGCAAGATTTCAATTTGAACCTCACCCATGATTTGTGCCTGGATTTCTTGCAGGGTTTCATCCCAAACAATATGCAGTTCCGGATTCTCTTCCTCTATTTCTTTAAGCTTCGGCATGACTTCCCTCGGTGAATAGCCTTCAGGCAATTTGATCTGATAAAATAATACCGGTTCAAGAATCGGTTTGCTAAAATTTTGTTCAATCCCTAAGCCTTCTCCGGGTATTGTCTGCGCAAGTCCCGTTACAGCACATACCGTTCCGGCAGAGATTTCTCCAACCGCTTCAAAATTTTTGCCGGAATAAATACGAATCTGATTGATTTTTTCTTCCCATCCGTCCCCTGATAAAATATCTCTTACTTTTAACTTCCCACCGGTAAGTTTCATATGGGTCAATCTGTTACCCTGCTCATCCCTGGTGATTTTAAAGACTCTGGCTCCAAAGCTTTCTGGATAAGAAGGTACTATGGCATACTGAATCAGCTTTTCCATAAAATACTCTACACCTTCCAATTTTAATGCAGAGCCGAAAAAGCAAGGGAATACCCTACGGGCTTTAATCGCTTTTTTAATCTGTTCTATATGGATGTGCCCATTTTCTAAATAATCTTCTAATAAAGCCTCACCACACATGGCAACTTCTTCATAAAAATCATTTCCGCTATCTTTTTCAAAAGATACACATCTATCGCTTAGCTGGCTTTTGATGGATTTCATCAATTTCTCTTTGTCCGTTCCCATTTGATCCATCTTATTAATGAAGATAAAAACCGGAATTTGATACATTTTTAAAAGACGCCACAGGGTCTTGGTATGACTTTGTACCCCATCGGCACCACTGATCACTAATATGGCATAATCCAAAACCTGAAGGGTTCGTTCCATTTCCATAGAAAAATCTACATGGCCCGGTGTATCCAGTAATGTGATTTGTGTGGAAAGGATGTTAAAAACAGCTTGCTTAGAAAAAATCGTAATTCCTCTGGCTTTTTCAAGCGCATCCGTGTCTAAATAGGCATCTTGATTGTCCACTCTGCCCATTTTACCGATTCTACCGCTTAAATACAGTAGGCTTTCCGATAATGTGGTTTTACCCGCATCTACATTGGCCAATATTCCAATCACTAATTTTTGTGTCATATATTTCAAATCCTTTATTTTTAAGTGTATTGATCGTCTTATATTATAAAATAAAATTTTAACTTTAAAATTTGCTTAATCCAGTAATAGTATGATACCAGTAAATTTATTATTTTTCAATTTTATTCATCTGCCATTCAGTTGTTTTGTATCGGTAGGTTCTCTTTAATTTTCGAAATTTTTGTCGAATTTTGTAACATGTCCATTTGCGATTCATATACTAATATCAAAGGAGGTGAAAAATATGAAAATTAAAAACGCAAATAATTTGGCAGGAACAGGAAGAAAAAAATGCAACGGCAATGGAAATGGCAATAATAATGCTGTACTACCAACTAATATTAAAGACGTATTAAAACTTCTCGCTGATGAAGATGTAAAAATCGTATTAAAATCCGGGAAATGTGAAGATATCGAAATACTGAGAGTAAATGGAAACTTATTGGTGGCAGAAACGGAAGACGATAATACTAAATTTGTTGACATCGATTGTATCTGCGAAGTAATTGCTGAGCCTGAAGACGTCATCGAAGCATTATTCAAACAAAATCGTTGCACTTGCTAATCTTTGATTATCATAAAGGACGGTTCCATAGAAACCGTCCTCTTTTGTTAATATGATATTGATTTTTATTACCTATATCGACATAATTTATTTCCTCGTCCATATATATGCTGAAACAGTACCTGCAATTAATAAAAGAAGAATTTTTATTAAAAACTGATCAACTACAACTAAGACACAAAATCCTATCGTTATCCAAATCAAAAATATTGCTTTCTTTTTTGCATGAATGGGAATCCCTTCGCCTGAAACATAGTCTTTCACATAAGGTCCTAAATATTTATTCCTCAGGATAGTTTCATATAATTTTCTGCTGCTTTTTATATAACACCCAAGGGATAGAAGTAAAAAAGGCGTAGTAGGCAGTATAGGCAATACAATACCTAATATGCCTAATCCAAGACTGACAGTCCCAAGTGTGATCAATATAACTTTTTTGATTGCTACCTCCATACCGACTACTGCTCCTTTGATTGAATTTCTGCTACGTTTTTATCAATAGTTCTCCTGTCTTGAACCCTCCTCTTTCCCTAGCTATTTCTAAAATAATTTATTTCTTTTTTCATAGCACAATCATCCTTTCTAAAGCTTATATATTGAAAAATATGTATTCTTATATGCTTGATAATATTGGTTAAATGATAATTAATATCATATATGTACAATAGCATTTTGCACTATTCTAATCTGTGATTCCTATCACAAAAATTACAAGAAAAAAGAGAAATCTCTGATTTCTCTTTATGTCTAACCTTCCTCTATTTAAATTTTACACAAAAGATTCATGACCGCTGATTGGATATCCTTTTTCCCAAGAATTGCAGATACGACTGCTATACCATCTATATTGGTGCTTTTTAATAAGGATACATTACTCTCATTGATACCTCCTATGGCAACAACAGGAATGGATACGCTCTTTTTTATTTCAGTTAGCAGCTCTATTGAGACGGCTCTTGTATTTTGCTTCGTGTTGGTTGGAAACAGTGCACCTACCCCTATATAATCCGCACCATCCACTTCTGCCTTTTTTGCTTCCTCAACCGTCGCTGCTGAAACACCTATGATTTTGTTTTCACCTATAATTTCCCTTGCAATTGAACAAGGTAAATCCCTTTGTCCTAAATGGACCCCTTCGGCATCGACTGCTAAGGCAATATCCAATCGGTCATTAATTATAAGAGGGATATTATACTGAGTGGTTATTTCTTTTAATTTAAGGGCTGTTTTATAAAATTCCAAAGAACTTATATCTTTTTCCCTAAGCTGAACGATCTTCACGCCTCCCTCTATAGCCTCTGCTACCGCCGTTTCCAAGCTTTTTTCTATTAATATATTTCTATCTGTCACAAGATATAGTTTATAATTTATATTATACTTCATAAATTTTTCCCCACTTTAAGATTTCTTCCTCAGATAAATGATAAATAGCGTCCAGTATTTTTACTTTCAGACTTCCTGTACCCTCATCTTTGTCTAATCGATTATATCCTATTTCTCCTGCTATCCCCATGGTTGCTACCCCTGCAAGAGCTCCATCAATAGAATTAGTTTCTGCTCCTAAATAAGAACCAATAAGAGAAGTACACATACACCCTGTGCCAGTAATTCTGGATAACATTTCATGTCCATTTTTAACGATGTATAGTCTCT
>JAAYPH010000106.1 GCA_012519955.1 Candidatus Epulonipiscium sp. | reverse complement strand
TGCCAGATTGGATAAAGGACAAGGCTTTGAGTTATCTAGACGCACCGCTAAAGGATGTGTATAATCGGTGGACATCATACATAAGGAAGGCTTAGAATTATGTGAGCGTAACAGGTATCAATTTATGCCGATTTTCTCTTGAACGTTAAGTATTCGAGCAATAATGTTGACTCATTCCCGCGAACTGACAAAAACTGTTGACCTGTTCCCGCGAACAGAAAACACCCATAAAATCCACTATTGACCTGTTCCCGAGAACGGACAAAACGAAAATTACATACCAGACATCAATCTGATAACCTCGTTCCATGGTGAGAGCGTGGAGTTGATAACAAGAGCATAAGCCTTGATATTACCGGGTTTCTCCATAGGGGGTGAATGCGAGAGTATGAGCTTTACCGGGGGAATTACCCTTGACAGGACAAGTTGAGATATGTTAGAATATGCGGCAAAGCAATGACGAAGAGAAGTAGCATGAATTATCGTTCACAGAGAGTGGGGGATGGTGAGAACCCTATAAAGTGAATTCATGTGAATAACACTTCACCAGCTTCAATCTGAAAGTCATAGTACATATGATAAGTAGGTGCGACGTTAAGCCGTACGTTACAATGGCAGGCACTAAGGAGTGACTGTACGATGAAGTACAGTAATTCAGGTGGCACCGCGGACGATGATACTGCTGTTCGCCCTGAAATTTTTATTTCGGGCGAGCAGCTTTTTTATATTTATAAGTGCTCTCCCGACACAGTAAATCAAAAAAGATGAGAGAGGGAGATTTTATGTCAGAGATTTATCGTACCAAACTAATGAATCAAATCACGGAAGAAGATATCGGCACCGTCTTTAAAATTGCTGGTTGGGTTGAAAACATCCGGGACCACGGCGGGGTATCCTTTATCGACCTTAGGGACATGTACGGTGTCATGCAGGTGGTATTCAGAAGCATCGAGCTTCCAAAAGGTATCAGAAAAGAAGAATGTTTATCTATTGAAGGTGTGGTGGAAAAACGGGATGAAGAAACTTACAACCCCAAGATTCCCACCGGTACCATTGAGCTTGCGGCACAAAAGGTCACAGTTTTAGGCAAGGTCTATAAGGATTTGCCGTTTGAAATCGCCACCTCTAAGGAAATTCGTGAAGAAGTGCGCTTAATGTACCGTTACCTTGATTTGAGAAATCGAAAGGTAAAGGACAACATTCTGTTTCGATCCCAGGTTATTTGCTTTTTAAGACAGAAGATGACAGAGATGGGCTTTGTCGAAATACAAACACCGATTCTATCGGCGTCTTCTCCCGAAGGAGCAAGGGATTATATCGTTCCATCCAGAAAGTATAAAGGAAAATTCTATGCACTGCCCCAGGCACCCCAAATATATAAACAGTTGTTAATGGTTTCGGGCTTTGATAAGTATTTTCAAATTGCCCCCTGCTTCCGTGACGAGGATGCGCGGGCTGATCGTTCTCCGGGCGAGTTTTATCAGCTCGACTTTGAAATGAGCTTTGCCACTCAGGAAGATGTTTTTCGCGTGGGCGAAGAGGTGCTGGCTGAAACGTTCAAGAAGTTCGCGCCCGAAGGATATGAAATCACTGAGGCACCGTTCCCTGTTTTCAGCTACAAGCAGGCCATGCTGGAGTTCGGTACCGACAAGCCGGACCTGCGCAACCCTCTGCGCATCATCGATGTGACAGATTTCTTCCAGAGATGCACATTTAAACCTTTTCATCATAAGACAGTAAGAGCCATCAAGGTTCATGCCGACATGTCAAAGGGCTTCCATGAAAAACTGCTGGAATACGCACTGTCCATTGGCATGAGCGGACTTGGCTACCTTGAGATTCAGGAGGATATGACCTATAAAGGCCCCATCGACAAATTCATCCCCGAAGAAATAAAAGGAGAGCTGGCTCAAATTGCCGGCCTTATTCCCGGCGATGTTATATTCTTCATTGCAGACAAGGAAAAGCTTGCCAGCAAAAACGCAGGACTAATCCGCAATGAACTGGGCAAGCGCCTTGACATCTGTGAGAAAAATGCTTACCGCTTCTGCTATATCAATGATTTTCCGATGTATGAGATCGACGAGGCAACCGGAAAAATACAATTTACCCATAACCCATTCTCCATGCCACAGGGTGGGCTAGAGGCTCTTAACACCAAGGACCCTCTGGACATTCTGGCTTACCAGTATGATATCGTTTGCAACGGCGTTGAACTTTCCTCGGGCGCGGTCCGAAACCACGACCTGGATATCATGGTCAAGGCCTTTGAGATTGCGGGTTACGATGAGGAAACCTTGAAAAAGAAGTTCGGAGCGCTCTATAATGCATTCCAGTACGGAGCACCGCCCCATGCCGGCATGGCTCCCGGAGTTGACCGTATGCTCATGCTTCTTAGGAATGAGGAAAACATCCGCGAAGTCGTGGCTTTCCCTATGAACAGCAACGCACAGGATCTGATGTGCGGTGCACCGGGCGAAGTGACCGAACAGCAGTTGCGTGAGGTGCATATTAGAATCAGGAAATAAGCGTGTTTGAATCATCCCGGCGAACTTGACAGCCGGGAGCTATCAGAAATGGAGTGAGGATTATGGCAATTTCAAAAACTGAGATAGAAAAGCTCGCAAAACTTGCAAAGCTGAACTTCTCCGATGAAGAGCTTGAACGATTTACGGCTGAGTTTGATGAGATTATAGCTTTTGCAGATACCATCAACCAATCCATCGAAGGCGGGACTGAACAGATAAGAAGCGTAGGTGCCAGGATGGTCTCATTTGATGACCTGCGTCCTGATGAAGTGGCGCCGTCCCTGCCCAATGAAAAAATTCTTTCTAATGTCCAAGGGTATAACGGATTTTTTAGTCTGGAAAGGAGTAAAAAATGAGAGCGGGAATATCTGAACTGGCCACAAAGCTTCGTAACCGCGAAATTTCCGCGGTAGAGCTAACAAAAGCATATATCGATGCCATTGAAAAACTGAATCCAACCCTGAATGCCTATGTGCATTTGACCTTTGATACCGCCATGAAAGCTGCCCGACAGGCTGACCAAATGCTTAAAGAGGGCGATGCACCGCTGCTCTGTGGCATTCCCATGGCCCTAAAGGACAATATTTGTACTGAGGGACTTACTACCACATGCTGTTCCAAAATCCTGCAAGACTTTAAGCCTTATTATGATGCAACCGTCTGGGAGAAGCTGAAATCCCAAGGTGCAGTGCTTCTGGGCAAGACCAACATGGATGAGTTTGCCATGGGAAGCACCTCAGAAACCAGCTGCTACGGGGCACCACTAAATCCCAGAAATACGAATTATGTTACTGGCGGTTCTTCGGGAGGATCGGCTGCAGTCGTTGGTGCCAATCTTGCCGCATACAGCCTGGGTTCAGATACGGGCGGTTCCATCCGTCAGCCTGCCTCTTTCTGCGGTGTTGTAGGACTTAAACCTACCTATGGTGCAGTATCCCGCTATGGGCTCATCGCTTACGGCAGTTCTCTGGACCAGATCGGACCCATGACCAATAGTGTGAAGGACGCTGTAATCGTTTTCGACGCAATTAAAGGCGGCGACAAACGGGATCAGACCAGTGTGGAGTATGAATATGGTTCTTCTCTGGCTGAATGTATGGACCGAGATATCAAGGGCATGCGCATCGGTGTTGCGGAAGAGTTCTTTAGCGGAATCAATCCTGAGATCAAATCAAAGATTGAGGAAGCCATAAAGTTGTTTGAAAGAAACGGAGCTGTGATAGAAAATATCAGTCTTCCGGCTCTGAAGCTTGCGCTTCTGGTATATTACATTATTGCCTGTGCCGAAGCATCCTCCAACCTCGGACGATATGACGGTATCCGCTATGGCTACCGCACATCTTCCTATACCAGCATTGAGGATATGATTGTCAGAACCAGGAGCGAAGGCTTCGGCGACGAAGTTAAACGTCGCATCATGTTGGGAACCTATGTGCTTTCCAGCGGTTATTATGATGCTTACTATAAGAAAGCCTGCCTGATTCGTGATGAGATTAATCGGGAGTTTGAAGCAGTTTTTGAAAAATGTGATGTGCTCATTGCTCCTACAGCGCCTAATACAGCATTCCCTCTGAACCACAAGGGAGCAAGTCCGGTTGAAATGTACTTGTCGGATATCTGCACAGTACCTGTGAATATTGCAGGCATTCCGGCTATTTCAGTTCCCTGTGGGGAAGACGCTAAAGGGCTTCCTATCGGCATGCAGATCATTGGCAGAAGGTTTGGAGAGGCAACGATTCTTCAAGCGGCTCATTTTTATGAACAAAGCGCCGGAAAAGTGATTGGCACTTACGAAGGAGGTGTCGGGATATGAGTTATGAGATTGTTTGTGGCATAGAAACCCATATTGAACTGGCAACCAAAACCAAGATTTTCTGCGGCTGTACCACCGAATTCGGAGGAGAGCCCAACACCCATTGTTGTCCTGTTTGCACCGGCCAGCCGGGTGCCCTTCCAATTCTCAACCAGAAAGTGGTGGAATATTCCATTAAAGCCGGTTTGGCGCTGAACTGCAAAATCAATACCAAATCCCATATGGACCGAAAAAATTATGTATATCCCGATTTGCCCAAAGCCTATCAGATTTCGCAATATGATGAGCCCCTCTGTGAAAAGGGTTATATCGAGCTGGACAGCGGCAAGCGTATCGGCATTACCCGAATTCATATCGAGGAGGATGCTGGAAAGCTCATCCATGAGAACGGAGAAACCTATATTGACTATAACCGTGGTGGTGTTCCACTGATTGAGATCGTTTCTGAGCCCGATATTTCTTCTGCCGAAGAGGCAAGAGAGTATGCCGAAAAGCTGCAGTTGATTATGCGCTATATCGGAATATCTGACTGCAAGATGCAGGAAGGCTCCATGCGCTGCGATGTCAATCTTTCGCTGCGAAAGCCAGGGGATTCTCGTTTCGGCGTGAGAACCGAAATCAAGAATATCAACTCCCTAAGTTTCATTCAAAAGGCCATCATAGCCGAGGTAGAAAGGCAGACTGATATTCTGGATGGGGGAGGAACCATTGTTCAGCAGACCATGCGTTACGATGAAGGAACCAATAGCGTCAGCCCTATGCGTGATAAGGAAAACTCCGATGATTACCGCTATTTCCCTGATCCCGATATTCTGAGATTCAGTATCGATGATGAGAAGGTAGAAGAAATTCGCTCATCTTTGCCCGAACTTCCCTTTGACAAGCTCAAGCGATACGTAAATGTTCTTGGGCTTCCTGAAGCCACAGCCAAACAGATCTTTAGGTACAGAAAGGTAGCTGAATTTTTCGAAGGCGCGCTGGCTGAGGGCGCAAGCGTTAAGAATACGGCGAACTTGATTGTAGGCACCATTTTTTCCACTATGGAAACCGAGGAGGAAAAGGAATTATTCGCCATCGAGATTTCTGCTGCACAGTTTGCCGCGCTTGTAAAGCTCGCTGATGAGAAAAAAATCAACATCGGAGTTGCCCAAAGTACCTTGCAAAAGATGCTAGAAAGCGGCAAATCGGTAGAGGAGTTTATCAAACCGGAGGACCTTGTGGGTATCTCCGATGAGGTGCTTGTAAGCTTATGCAAGGAAGCTATCGATGCCAATCCCAAGGCGGTAGCCGATGTCAGAAGCGGTAAGGACAAAGCCATCAATACGATGTTTGGCTACATTATGAAGAAAACCGGTGGGAAGGCAGATATTCGTAAGGCTGAAGACTTGTTGCGAAAATTGATCGGACAATAAAAATGCAGGATGATGTAGATAAATAGCGTTTTATCAGAAAAAAGGCGTTTCACTTAGAGAGTGGGACGTCTTTTTTGTGTATTTTTACTGAGTTATAACCGTTGATGAGCTACAAATTATTAAAATTAAATTTACGAGGCAGATCAAACTTTTAGCCAGAATCATCCTATTAAATACTCCTGAATATTGTGACCTGTACTTTGGCATGATATAGTAAATGTAATGTTACCTAAGCTTATTGAATGCGTTCACTCAAAACTTGGGTGAGAGAGAATATAACTCTAAAATAAACCTGATGATGAGGATTGTTTGCTGATGTGTTCCGAAAAGGAAGTAGATTATCTGAAAGCTGTAAGCGGGAAAACCGCATGTACGTATTGGTCAGAAAACAATTAATTAATTTGGAGGTGCCAGGATGGATGCAAAATTTGATCCAAATAACGTCGTTATAAAACTCTGCATGAGTGGGATGAGTTTGGAGGATAGTGGAAAAATCGAAGATGCCATCATGATGTTTCATAAAGCATGGGATGAAGCATCAGACGACTATGAAAGGTTTATTGCAGCTTATCATTTAGCTCGTGTACAAAAGAATATTACAGAAAAATTGAAATGGATGGAAACATCTTTACAGTGCGCACTAAATGTAAATGATGAAGATGTTAAGAGTGCATACCCAACTTTATATCTAAACATTGCCCAATATTATGAGGAGTTAGGGGACTCTGATAATGCAAAAAAATACTATGAACTGTCAAATTCATATAAGGGTGCGCCTTCTGATAAAGGGCCATTTTATCATGGGACAAAGGCAGATTTGAAGATTGGTGATTTACTGACAGCAGGTGGAAATTCAAATTATAAATCCGATCTTAAAATGAACCATATTTATTTCACTGCCAATATCAATGGTGCAGGACTTGCAGCAGCATTAGCAAAAGGAGAAGGAAGAGAACGGGTTTATATAGTAGAACCAACAGGCGAATTTGAAAACGACCCAAATGTTACTGATAAAAAATTTCCTGGTAACTTAACCCGTTCTTATCGATCAAAAGAGCCGTTAAGAATTATTGGTGAAGTAACAGAGTGGGCGAAACTAACAAACAGGGAGAGGCAGGAATGGCGCGAAAACCTGGATAAAAACAAGGGTGAAATTATTAACTGATTAAATTAAAGAGGGAAGAAAATGTTAAAGTAATGATAGGGTTAATTTGAGAATATGAAAATTAAATGACTAAGGTTCAGAAATTAAGGGGGGAATGAAATCATGAAAATACAATCGTTATCTGTATGCGTACCCAATAAAGCTTGTGTAAACAAATGTAAATTCTGTGTAGCGCGTATGAGAACAGAAGAATATAAGAATATGATGGATGAAAACTTACCTTTTTATGATTTGTACGAAAAGGATTATATAAAAAGGTTAGAATTTGCCAGGGACAATGGCTGTAATACTGTGATGATTACAGGAAATAGTGAGCCTCAGCAGAACCGAGCATTTCTACAGAGATTTGGAACAATGAATAATAATTTATCTAAACCTTTTCGTTGGATAGAAATGCAAACTACAGGTGTAGGAATAGATGAGCCTTATTTGCGATTTCTCAGAAATCATGTAGGAATTAAAATATGTGATATTAAGGCCTAACTGCAAACTATATTCTAAATGGGATGATACTGCGAGTTTAATCTTTTAATGAGGTATACTCTTAATATATTATTTGAGGTGAAATGGCATGAAAGACAATATGCAGTCAAGTTGGTTGCCTATAGGGATGTGCCTTGGGTTATCCATCGGAACAGCTATTGGAGCTGCAACAAAATCCCTAGTCATCTATACAAAATTAGGTGTTAAGATTTTGAATTTATGATATAACAAAAATTTTCATTGGCGCATTGAACGATTTTTTGTGAGAGGAGTGAGTATATGAGTCAAAGCAAATTGAATCGTGAAGTGACGGCATTTTTAGACAGTTTGAAACATCCCTTAAGAGATGAGATTGAATGTCTAAGAAAAATAATATTGAGCACAGATTATGAGTTAACTGAGGGAATAAAATGGAACGCTCCTAACTATAGCATAAATGGAGAAGACCGTATTACTATAAGAATACATCCGGAAAAGCAGCTTCAAGTTATATTTCATCGTGGAGCGAAGGTTAAGGAGCCCCTGGAGGAAAGATTATTAAGTAAGAACTATGATATTTTGATATGGAAGGAAAACGACAGAGCGATAGCATCATTTAAGAGTCTAAATGAAATACAGGAAAATAGTCAAATGATAAAAGAAATTGTTGGGAAATGGATAGAAGCAACAACATAAAAAAATATCTGATTACAATTAAAGATAGCTTATTCAAGTTAGAATAATTAGCTAAGGACGTAAGTGTTTAATTTTATGATTTACAGGAATAAAAAATAGAGAAAGATTGAGGCAAGGATATTTATGGTGCCTCAGGGAAGCATCTTAAAAACGTATTACCAATTTTGTTAGGAGTTTTTTTGGTGAGTTATTTCAGTGTATATGCGAAAATTTAGGAGTGAATATATGAAAAATATAAAAATGAGAATTTTAATAAATAACATATATAAAAGTAAGTTGCTATTATTTTTTGTATTATGTAGTACTGCCGTATTATTCGTAGGTTGTCAGAATAAGAATACAAATTTAGATACAGAGAACAAGCAAACAATAGATAGTCAAAAAATAGAGGATAACAGCAAAGATAGAATGACGCCAGAGGACTCAAATATATCAGAAGTTCCTCCAAGTGTAGAAGAAAGTAGCAGTGAAGAATCAACTCTTCTATTTTCTGAACTATCAAAGTATCAATTCGTATTCTCCAGTGGAGCTGGGGCTTGGCAAACTATGTTAAACATTAATGAGGATGGAACGTTCAACGGATATTATTCAGATTCTGACATGGGTGATATTGGAGAAGATCATCCCAATGGAGTGAATTATTCATCCACCTTTGAAGGTAAATTCACCACACCAAAGAAAGTAAATGATTATACTTATTCCATATCCATCGAATCTATGAAACTTGAGAAAGAAGCAGGAACTGAAGAAATCATTGACGGAATAAAATATATCTATACTGAACCATATGGGTTAGATGGTGCTAAAGAAATTTATATCTACACACCACAAGCTCCCATAAAAGAATTGCCTGAAGGTTTTAGAAGCTGGGTTGGCTACATGGATTTAAGTGATCTGAAAGATGAATACTTGCCGTTTTATGGATTGTACAATGTAGAAACAGAAAGTGGATTTTCAAGCTATGAGATAGATCAAACAGAGGAAGATTAACTCCGTAGACTACTGGGGCCTGTTTGTCCACATTTGAAATGGAATAACGGAAGCTGTCTATTATTGTATTATTACTTAAGAGAAATACAAACCCCTATTCCATTTTAATCATAACATATTTAAAAAAAATATTATAGACTTTTTGTTTCTGGAATATACTCATATAATATTCATACATGTTTTATTAACTTAAATTAATAATAGAATAAGGAGGATGGGATAGTGGGTAAAAATAATGTTCAGGTTCATGACGAAGAAAGTATACAAAATGTTGGGCCATCGAATATAAAGATAATGTATCAGCTCTTTGGTGATCCTACTTTACCGCCTGTGTTCCTGATTATGGGTGCCGGTGCACAGATGATTAACTGGCCTGAAGGATTTTGTTTAGAACTGGCTGGTCGCGGTCTACATCCAATTCGATTCGATAATAGGGATGCCGGACTATCAACTCACTTTTTTGATGCACCTGTTCCAGATTTTCAAGCCATACAATCTGGTGATTTCTCTACAGTAACTTACACTCTCTCTGACATGGCAGCAGACACGGTAGGTCTTATGGATGCGCTTGGATATGATAGTGTACACTTGGTTGGTGCATCAATGGGTGGAATGATAGCACAGACAATAGCCATAGAGTTTCCGCATAGGGTTCGATCGTTGACTTCTATCATGTCCACTACTGGAAATAACTCGGTAGGGCAGCCTGACTATTCAGTGTTGGCAAATTTGGGTTCACCTCCTTATCATGATCGTCAAGCCTATATCAGTTGGCAGATTAAATCACGTAAAGCTATTGGTTCTCCCAGATATCCTTTAGACGAAAAAGCTACTGCCCAAATTGCAGGGATTGCCTGGGACCGTGATCATGACCCATTGGGTATGTTGCGCCAAGCTGCGGCAGTTATAAAATCCGGTGATAGAACTGAACAACTTCATTCTGTTGAAATACCAACTCTTGTTATCCACGGTGAAAATGATAAAATGATTGATGTAAGTGGAGGGCGTGCCACGGCAGCAGCAATTCCAAACGCCGAACTGGTAACCTTCGAAGGAATGGGACATGATCTCCCAAAACAATTATGGTCAGAGTTTGCTATAAGGATTGTAAATCTTATACACCGAGTGGAGTCCTTGAAATAGACTATTTTCCACTATGACATAAAAAAATGGCCTTAAGACATCTATTCCATCAACTCAAGTCATGTTGAGACAGCATGATGTCACATAAAGATATATACATTTGCCTAAAATGGCTTGAAATCAGAAGTTTCCAGGCTTTCAGTACTTAATTACTGATTAATGGAAACTTTATTATTTTATCTTAGGACGAAATGGAAATTTGAGTTAGGGTTGGACTATAGAATTGGTTTTTTGCTTTGGAAGAAAAGGGAATAACTATTTTTGGAATGTATGAAACTGTATCAACTCTAATACTGGACGATTTGTGCAGTCTATGTATGTTTCTTTGATGAAGAAATTAGAACATATCGTCTCAGGGAAATTGTTGGGTATCTGTTGTGGGAGGGGAGACTTTTTTGGGTTAATAAAAGAAAAAGGTTTCAAGTTGTATAATATTTATCCGGATGACAATATATGGATAATATCTATAATAAAATTATCGAAAATAAACGATTGGAGTGACGTCATTCATGTATAGCGACATTAATGAAGAGCTAAAAAAGGCCCATGAGGGAATGCTGTATCATCAAAAGCTAGTATCCAAGTTAGAGGATTTAAGGGTTCAAAAAAGTGCTCTGGTAAAGAAAGTGGAAGAGCTGAGGAAGCGGGTTAAGAAAGAGGATTTGGATGTAGAAAATTTAGAGGGGAAAAGTATAAGCCATATCTTTCATACTATCTTAGGAAATCTAGATAAAAAATTAGAGAAAGAGCGGGAAGAAGCTCTTGCTGTGAGACTAAAATATAACCAGGCTTGTATGGATTTAAGAAATGTAGAGGATAATATTGCACGCTTAGAATTAGAAGAGGTTAAAAATAGGGATTGGGAAACAATTTACCAAAGAGTCTATAATGAGAAGAAGGAGAATTTAATCAGATCTGGGGCAAAGGCAGGAGAAGAAATTCTAAATCTTTCGCAACAGATAACAGCTCTTAGAAGTTATGGGAAAGAACTAAAAGAAGCCATTGAGGCAGGTGAAGATGTGCTCACCCACTTAGAAGCAGCATCAAAAAGCCTTAATAGTGCTGAGGGCTGGGGAACATGGGATCTCATAGGAGGAGGATTTATTACAGATATGGCGAAGCATTCTCGCATTGATGAAGCAAAGGTGGAAGTATCTAAGGCGCAAACAAAGTTATCCCATTTTCGAAGTGAATTGGCTGATATAAAAGTAATAAGTAATCTTTCTATTGAGATATCGGATTTTGAAAAATTTGCGGATTTCTTCTTCGATGGATTATTTGCTGATTGGCATATGCAGTCTAAGATAAAAGAGTCTCTAGAGAGCGTAGAAAGAGCCAAGAATCAAGTGAATCATATCCTAATAAAGTTAAAATCCATGGAGAAGGAAAACACGGATAGAATAAATTCCCTTGATGAAGAAATTAATAATTTAATCACCAAGGCTTAAAAAAGGACATATAGCAGACTAAGCAGATAAAAAGGCATTAGACTGGTATTTGAATTAAGACAATTTTAAGCAAGAATTGTCGGGAAGGTATCTTAGCCTCGAGATATAATATGGATACAGCAAACGCAAAGGAGACATTGATGAATGGAATGGATGACTATTATTGGGAATTCGATTCAGTATATTGAGGAGCATATTACAGAGGACATTACTGTAGACAGTATTGCAAAGAATGCAAATGTATCTACCTTTTATTTTCAAAAGGGATTTGCAATGCTATGTGGCTTTACGGTAGCAGAATATATCAGAAACAGGCGGCTTGCTCTGGCAGGAAATGATCTTCTTGTGACCGATGAAAAAATAATCGATATCGCAATAAAGTATGGGTATGACTCCCCAGATAGCTTTACCAAGGCATTTACCAGATTCCATGGAGTTACACCAACATCTGTGCGCAAAGATGGTGTGATGCTCAAATCCTTTGCTCCGCTGAAAATCAAAATATCTTTAGAAGGAGGCTACCTCATGGATTACAGGATTATGAAGAAAGAAGCATTTACAGTGCTTGGGAATGTCAGGGAATTTTCCTATGAAGGCGCAAAAGAAGTTGTGCCGCAGTTTTGGCAGGAGCATTTCTCATCTGGTAAGGGAGCGTATGTAACGGGAGTGTATGGCATAAACATTGATGAGGAGATGGGACAGGATAAATTTGAGTACCTGATTGCTGATCCATATTGTCCTCAGAAGGAGGTTCCAGAAGGTTTTGTGACCAGAACGATTCCTGCCTTCGACTGGGCAGTGTTCCCTTGTAAAGGAGCGATGCCAAATGCACTTCAAGATGTGAACACAAAAATCTTCACTGAGTGGCTACCGGCACTGAAAGAGTATGAATTCGCGGCTGGGTACTGCGTGGAGTATTATGATGATCCTACAAAGTATGAAAAAGGTATATTAGATGAGAATTACTACTGCGAAATTTGGATTCCAGTTAAAAAGAAATAGAATCTTGAATATAAAGCATGAGAGCATCAGCTATTTAGTTGGCTGGTGCTTTTTTTAGTTTTTAAAAGGCAGGTTCATCCGAACCTGCCTTTTATCTAACGAATCTTTATAAAAAGTTTTTCGCCAAAATTAAAAATCAGCATACCAATAAGGATCACTCCACCGCCAACAAGAGTCGCCCTGTCAGGGATCTCACCAGCAAGCAAGAACCCTAAAAGGCTTGTCAAAAAAGGTATAACAAACATATAGTTGCTGACTTGTGATGTCTGTTTAGCTTTAGAAAATGCTTTTGACCATGTGCAATAAGCGATTGCACTGCAGCAGATGCCTAAAATCGCAAGATAGAAACATTGAACTGGAGGAGCGAGGGAGATTTCCTGAATTGAAGCGGGCGCAAAAGCTGAAAGCATCAGGGTGCCACAAAAAATGCTGAAAGTTGAAGTCTGCAGTGAAGAGTATTTTCTAGTTAGTTTTCGCTGGAGCAGATTGTAAATGCTCAAAGCCAGTGCAGCGAGTAAAAGCCAGAATAGTCCCATATTGACAGAAAAAGTGCTGTTCATCAATGTAAGGACGGTAACGCCGAAAAATTCAACAGGAAGAGCAATCCATTGAAATATTGTCAGTTCTTCACGGAATAGAAAACGCGAACATAATGCGGTAATGACAGGAACTGTGGCAATGGCGACACTTGCTGTGGCTGCTGTAACAACAGCCTGGCCCTGATTGAATGCAATCATATAGAAAAAGAACCCTGCGCCTCCAGCAGAAACAAACCATAAAAAATCCTCTTTAGAAGGCAATTTCATTTTTAATAATACGGCAACAATCATCAATGTGCAGGAGGCGATAAAATAACGAAGAAATCCCAAAGAAAATGCCGTGAAGTATTGTAACGTCAATCGAGTTAAGACATAGGCTAAGGACCAGAAGATAATGGTGATAATAGCATAGGGGTGAAAACTGTTTTTGATATTCATGATAAATCCTCTCTATATTTAATCTTGTATTGATGTATTAGGTACGTTATTATATAAGCACGAATTGCTAGTATAGAAAAGATACGGTTTTATGAATATTATACTGAACCAGTTTGGAGGAAATATTTTTGTACATCTCTTTGGATGAAACAAGAAAACGTTCATATTCAAAACAAATCTATATTAAGATTCGTGAGATGATACTATCAGGGGAATTATCAGCAGGGGAACCTTTGCCCTCATTAAGGACTTTAAGCCGTGAACTTTCTGTTTCTAGAAACACTGTCCTGACGGCATACGATATGCTGGTGTCGGAGGGGGCAGTATATAGCATTGCAGGATCAGGCTATTATGTCAGTCCTGGGGTAAAGAATACGCAAATAAAAGCCATGGGCATAAAAGATCAGCAGACGGCTTCACTTTCCGATACAGTAATCATTGATCAGATAATCAATTTTGATAGTGGCATCCCCGCTCTTGATTTGTTTCCACGTGAGAAATGGAATCGGGTGGTATCCCGTGCTTTTCTTGATGCGCCCGTATCCGCCCTTGGATATGATGATCCGCAGGGACGTCCGGAATTCAGAAAGGTGCTGTGCAATTATCTGAAAAAGACTCGCGGCATATCATGCTCTCCGGAACAGATAATCATTACCTCCAGAACGAAGCAGGGGCTGTCTCTGGCTGCAAAATGTCTGCTTTCCTCGGAAAGCGAAGTATGGATGGAAAATCCATCAAATGTTAATGTGAAGCAAATTTTTTCTTACCATACAGACCGAATTGTCCCATTTGATGTAGATGCTCAAGGTATTCAGCCGGAACTGTTTCCAAGGAACGGAAAACCTGATTTGATATTTGTAACTCCATCCCATCAATTCCCAATGGGGGGAATTTTATCTCTTCAGCGAAGGATTGCACTGGTGGAATTCGCGAGAAAAACCAGAGCAATTATTCTAGAAGATGATTATGACAGTGCTTTCACTTATGACACACCCCTGTCAAATTCCTTATTTGAGTTAGACCACGACCGGGTTATATATACTGGAACTTTCAGCAAAGTCATGTTTCCGACGATTAGATTGGGGTATCTTGTTGTTCCGGAACACCTTGTCCCACCTGTGCGGGAGTTAAAGAGGCTGGCTGATCATCACTCCAACTCAGTTTATCAAATTGCATTGATGCGTTTTATTGAAAGTGGGGAACTTGACCGGCATATTCGGCGCATGAAAAAAGAATATCGAAATCGCCGTGATTTGCTGATAGAACTGCTCTATGATTACTTCGGAGATAGGGTACATATTTATGGGGCTTCAGCAGGGATGCACATTGTCGCTGAATTCGAAAATGCTGTATTTTCAGAAAAGCAGGTGAGCAAACTGCTGGCTTATGGCATTTATGTTGTCCCTGTGGAAAGACACTCGATTAAAAAGGGAAGTCATGCAAACCAGATCATACTAGGATATGCAGGGCTAACAAAAGATGACTTTATACGTGGGCTGAGTATACTAAAAGAAATAGTAAATAATTGTTGAATTATTTTTAATCGTTGCCTAGGCTTAATAAACCAATAATTCTTTCCTATAGAGAGAATGGCATGGCTAAGCAATTAAAAAGTATATACATATTATTTGAAAGATCACAAATATAATAAAAAAGGATGTGCTAAAAATGATATCATCACAATATAAGATAATTTTACCTAGCGATTATGACATGGATATAATTAGGAAGAGAGTCGAAGTTAATGGTAAAAAAACGGATGGGTTTTATGGGCTTAAGTTTAAGCTTTACTTGATAACAGAAAAGGGGAAAAATAATAATTTTTATAATAGCTATTCTCCTTTATATCTTTGGAAAGACAGTGAAGGTTTAAATAAATTTTTATTTGAAGGATTCTATGATAATATAATAACATCATTTGGGTGGCAGAAAGTGAATATCGGAGTACCATTAATTGATACTACAACCCAAAGAATTAGTGAGTGTAACTATCTATTTGAAATAACAGGAGAAATAGAACCCCAAGAAAGTTTAACCAACTTAAAAGATAATATCAGAGAAGTTATTCCTGATATTGATAATGCAGAGTATGTTGTAATTTATAATCCAGATAGGTGGAAGTATCAAGTGTTTTATTTTATCGATGATTTAAGTAAAGTGAATACGAAAAAAGGCGTAGTTTATGAGATACTTCATATATCACAATAATAACTTAAAAACCCACGTTGAAACGGTAGCCCTGAAACGTGCGAAAAGATAATAATAGGTTCTAAAGGGCGTGAAATCAAAGGCTTTCAAACTTTCGGTAAAGATTACTGATTGATGGAAGCCTTATTTTATTGCATAGAAGATTTCTTCGGATTTATTATGCAATAAAAAGCTGCATGATTCTTTTTTCTATAAGGAATACTATCCATAAAAAAAGAAAGGTTAGAGGACTATGAATGAAAAGGACATGTATACACCTGATGAACTAAAAGCTGAAACACAACCTATACCGGGACAGGAAAGCAAGATGCATCCCGAACCAATCTATGACAATCCTGAAAAGAAAGGTACGGGCAGATTACAATCTAAGACTGCTATTATCACAGGAGGGGATAGCGGAATTGGTAGAGCTGTTGCCGTTGCATATGCGAAAGAAGGTTGTAATGTAGTTATTGTATATAATATTGCAGATGACGATGCCAATGAGACAAAAAGAGTAGTGGAATCTTATGGCGGAAAGGCATTATTGATCAAAGGAGATATTGGAGAGAGCAGTTTTTGCAACGAAGTAGTAGAAAAAACTCTGAAAGAATTTGGAGGCATTGATATTTTAGTCAATAATGCCGCAGAACAACATATGCAACAATCCATAGAGAATATTACAGACGAACAGCTTCTTCGAACATTTAAAACCAATATATTTTCCATGTTTTATCTAACAAGAGCAGTATTACCCCATATGAAAGAAGGCAGTGTAATTATTAATACCGGTTCGGTAACGGCCTTTAAAGGAAACAAAGATTTACTTGATTATTCAGCAACAAAAGGTGCTGTAACAGCGTTCACAAGATCTTTATCCGAGAATTTAGCAGATAGAAAAATCAGAGTCAATCAAGTTGCCCCCGGACCAATCTGGACACCTCTTATTGTATCGACTTTTGATGAGAATACTATTGCGAACTTTGGTAAGGATACGCCAATGAAAAGACCAGGACAACCGGTTGAAGTTGCAGAAGCCTATGTTTATCTGGCAACCTCCGACTCTTCATATATGACAGGACAGACCATTCATATCAATGGTGGTTCGATTATCAATGGTTAATTGCTATACTAAACTGGAAGAAATATGCTGTGCGAGTTTCTTCCGGTTTATTTTGTTAACAGATTTTTTTTGCAAAATATAGAGGGTTATTACAGGTTTTCAAAGATAAATGTTAATTATGGAGGAGTTATATACAAAGAGATATACTATATAACTAAGATGAAACCATAAGCTCAGGAATATCGCTAAATATCAATAAGTATAAAAAATATAATCGAACTATTTGAAAAATATGATATGCTTAATAGTATAAATGTATTCTAGTTTTCAAACTAAGACGTATTAAAGTGATTTATCCAAAAGCAATGGAATTTTTTTGTTCGAATTATGAACCTGCTTAACCAAAGCGGGACATAAATAAATATGATGGAATAGAGAAAGGGGAAGAATACTATGCAAAAAATAGTTCCGCATTTATGGTATGACAAAGAAGCCAAAGAGGCCGCACAGTTCTACATCAGCATTTTTGAACAGTCAAAACTCGTGTATACCAAAGTTTTAAAAAACCCTCCTCCTTTTGGAGATGCGGAGATCGTGAGATTTGAACTGGCAGGGCAGCAGTTTATGGCAATCAGTGCAGGTCCTTATTTCAAGTTTAACCCAACCATATCGCTTATGGTAGCCTGCTCTACTTCTGAGGAAGTGGACAAACTCTGGGAGGCGCTGTCTGAGGGTGGTACAGAACTGATGCCCCTTGGAGAATACCCGTTTAGCAAACGCTATGCATGGGTTCAGGACCGCTACGGCTTGTCTTGGCAGTTAATGCTGGTGGAAGGAGAACAGGAAATTCAGAAGATAACCCCTTGCTTGCTATTCTCTTATGGTGCCTGCGGGAAAGCCGAGGAAGCAATAAAATACTATGCAGAGTTGTTCGAAAACTCGGAGATAGGAATGATGAGCAGATACGGAGAGGGGGAAGCTGCGTCCTCGAGGGCAAAGGTGAACTATGCAGTTTTCAAGCTGGACGGTATGGCTTTTTCAGCAATGGACAACGGGTACGATGTGGATTACACGTTTAATGAGGCATTTTCATTTATCATAAACTGTAAGGATCAGAAGGAGATAGACTATTTCTGGGAGAAGCTTTCGGCGATGCCCGAGGCAGAGAGCTGCGGATGGTGCAAGGATCAATTCGGAGTTTCATGGCAGGTATTGCCTTCAAATTGGGAAGAGACTCTTTTCGGCGGCTCTGAGGAAGAAGTACAGAGAGTGAACGCGGCTGTTTTTGAGATGAAAAAGATTGATTTGGAGACTTTAGAGAAGATAAAGTTTGGAATTTCTAACTGAGCGTTTATTATTTAAGAGTAAAACGTTGTGGACTATTGGTACATGACAATTTTATCAAATCATATATTGGAGATGTTCTATAAGTGCTTTTAATATACTGCATTGTGAGTATAGCAATTCCCGAGAAAGTAAAGCTGTTGCCACTTTATGTTTTTCTTTTTGCCTGTTTTGTTGAGTTTATGCAATATTTAAAGATTGTTGAATTCCTTAGACTTCAGAATATTACATTTTTAAGAATCATGATTGGGTCTGTATTCGATTGGGCAGATATAGTATCCTATTGTTTAGGATGTATTTTTTTAGTTTTCTTCGAGATGAAGAAAAAGAAATTTGATTGGTAGATTATAATATTCTTTTTACTTTCATTAGGCGGTTTATAGCCTATGTTGTACGGAGGGTTGCTGTAGACACAGCCCTCTGTACAGGTTTATCAGTCTGTCTAAAAGTTTCTCAGCTTTTAATCAATTTGCTTCCGTGTTTGTTCATCTATCCATGCTAAATATGCCGCGCTTCCGCTTTCCACGTCTACAAATAAAATTTCCGGAGTATCATATGGATGAATTTCTAGGAGTTTTTTCTCTAGTTCAGGATATAATTCCTTTCTAGTTTTGAGCAGCACTAAATCCTCATCTTCATGAAATAGTTCGCCCTTCCATGTATAATGACTTTTTATCTTAATTTCCTGGACGCATGCGGCTAGTTTACATCTTATAATTTCATCTATTACAGGCTTTGCCTGCTGCTCATTTTCAAACGTTGTTAAAACTATCCCATATTTGCTCATCATTATACCTCCTAACATTTATATATAATATATCATTTAAAATGATGACCTGCTAAACGTAGCAGTGGCTTCATATAGATAAATATTAATACAATACTGCAAAAAATAAAATACTCATAAATTATTGATATTGATATCTATTTATCCACATTTGAATGCAGCAAAAGAAAATGCAAGATTAAATGGGATGGCAGTTACCCAAAAGTAATTCATAACTTCATAAAATTCGAGGAACCATAAATATTGGAAGCAGAAAAGGTTTATCCAGATGTAATAACCCTTGCAGTTATTGCTTCATTTTAATTCAGGGAGGGTCCAATGGCTAAGACAGTAAAAAGATTCGCCGCAATTATCCTGTTTTTATTGTGACCTCTGTAATGGCGGCAATATTTGACTCCATCTTTGTTATTATCCAGCGATATAATCGTCCAAGGCTTATAAAACTGATTGAGAAGAGAGATCTAATCCATTATTCTGCAACGAAAGAGTTGCAAAAGCATTCATAAGATCTATATCTTGCATCCTTCGATTTTGCCTATATGACAGGAAAGAAGATTCACACCAATGGTGGTTAGATTGTCAATGGATAAGTATTATACTAAACCGGAAAACATGCTACGCGCATTTCTTCCGGTTTAATTTGTTTTTTACAATTCATTAATGTATCCCATACTCTTACCAAAAGAACATTGCAATGTTTACGGAAATTACTATGTATGATATGCTATTTTTATCTCTAAAAAATTGAATTGGGCAACAGGCCGAGCGCTGATATCAATAATGAGTGCTTGAGCTATGAGGGTCCATCGTATAGATGACACATATTATCAAGGAGGCTTAGAATGACAGAATATATAAAAACTTTACGAAAAATGGTTGGGCATACACCGATTTTACAATGTGGGGCCTCTGTCATAGTTGAGAATGAACAAGGGGAAATATTGCTGCAGTTGAGAAAAGATAATCACTGTTGGGGATATGCCGGAGGTTCCGTTGAACTGGATGAAGAAGTGGAAGAAGCGGCAAAAAGAGAATTATATGAGGAAACAGGTCTTATTGCTAATGAACTGGAGCTATTCGGCATCTTTTCCGGAAAGGATATGCATTATATTTATCCTAACGGTGACGAAGTATCAAATATTGATATTGTGTATGTATGCAAATCTTATTCAGGAGATTTAAAAATACAGCAAGATGAAGTTATCAATCTTAAATTTTTCCCGTTGTCTGATGTGCCGGAAAATATTTCACCACCTAATATAAAAGCATTAAAGGAATACATCAGGAAAAGAACAGTAAAAACTAAATTTTAACGATGTATATTAATAAACGTCTCAACATTATTTACACTCGGTATGTGTTATAGACATATCGAGTGTTTTTTGATTATATAGGAAATTTCTATGGATTTCCTATGTAATCAAAACCCCTTCAGGCAGAATACACCTTTGCGCATATTGTATTTTGTAGGATTTGCCGACCGCGCTTGGCGCAAAAGTTTCGTAAGCGAAATTCTTGTTTAATTAGAAAGGGAGGAGTTGGAAATTAAATTGGTTACAAGTCCTGTGAAATATTTTTTTAGTAGGTTTTGGTGATTGATAATTTTGGTGGGGTGTGATACAACTATCTTGTTTTTATTGAATTTACGGTAGAAAAGAGGCAGAAAATGAATAGCTTAACACAGAGCAGAGGGGAAAAAAGCCTTTGGCTTTTTGTGAAGAAAAACCGGGACTTAATACTGCATAGCTTAATGTGCAGCATCGGAGGGTTTTTGGGTGGCTATGCTGTGCTTTGCAGAGGGAATTTAGCTTCCGCGCAGACACTTAACATGATCGACATTGTATTTGGGATTGTGGGTAAAAACAAGGATGAGCTTATGCTTAGACTCCTTGGACTTTTTTTATATATTATGGGAATAGAACTTGTTGTACTTCTTTCGAAAAAGACAAAAATCAATCTGCAGCGATACAGTATTTTTGTTGATATGGCAGGCTTTCTGATTTTGGCTATGATACCGGAGCAGACCAATAGGATGATAGGAGTTCTTCCTTTATTTTTTATACTTTCTACGCAGTGGAGCGTGTTTCATGGGGTAAGGGAATATAACAGTGCCACGATATTTTCTACAAATAACCTCCGTCAGATGGTGCTTGCTCTGAATGAGTATGCTTTTGACAGGGACAGAAAACAACTAAATAGTGCTCTGTACTATATCAATACATTATTCTGGTTTCACATAAATATAATATTTATTTATTTTGCTGTTAAGTATTTCGGTATTTATGCTTCACTTTTTGGATTTATTTATGCTGTTCCTGCACTGGCAATTACATTTGTAAAGGATGAAAAAATACCGGAAAATAGCTTTCTTAATTGCAGCAAAGAGAAAATATATGTTAAGTTTTAAATTATATGAGAGAATTCATTTTCATATAGAGAAATCTAGAATCAAGAGTTTCCTGCAATATAGTGACATCGTAAAAGAGGAAACGGTTTTTTTATATCTAAAAGTGAATTGATTTTTTTATACAAAAATTAAAGGTTCCCAGGTATTCGGTAACTTTACCGAGATGGGAACCTTATTATTTAGAAATTGCTGCCGTTCCAACCCCAGGTTGAAACTTCTTCATACTTTACGTAGATGCAATCAGGCTGTATGTTCAGCTCTTCATGGAGTATATTCGCAATTTCTCTTGTGAGATTATTGTAGGCATCCTTCGATGCTTTGCCAAAAAGCTTTACATCTACGAAGGCTAAAGGCTTATCGTTTTTTCCTTTAAAATATAAGTTGCTTTCATCTTCAAAAGAAAGCATAAGCCAATTTTCGCTCTTTCCAGGCAGTAATTCAATGGCTTTTCCAAGCTTAGTTTTAATTGATTCACACTGATCATTACTTAGCTTTACATTAGTTCTTGTACTTATATATGGCAACTTTATCATCCTTTCATATAATTATTTATTTTCTTTGGAATTTTACGAAATATAAATATAATTATACCATATATACAGATGCTATGATATACTATTGCATAATAACTTATTACTGAAAAGAAAACAGAAATGAATCATAAAAAGTGAACATGAATTAAGAGAAAAATTTTTAGAAAATGCCTCCCTGTGATAGTTATATACAGAGCCAGTATGCTGAATGCGATGGGATGGAGAATGAAATATTTGGAAGGTGTAAGTAGTAATTTTAAATAAATAAAAAAGAAGGAGATGGTGGTATTATGCTTTGGAAAGATACCTATGAATTAGGGGTTCCTCAGATTGATGCGCAGCATAAAGAATTATTCAGGCGTGTTGAAGCTTTTTTGCAGGTATTGCGATCAAAGGACACTTGGGAAGACAAACTCCCCAAGATTAATGAAACACTGGAGTTTATGAAAGGATATGTCGTAGAGCATTTCCGAGATGAAGAGGAATACCAGAAAAAGATTAATTATCCTGAATATGAAGCCCATAAACAGATACATAGTAATATGGTGGGGTATGTTCTGGAGGTTTCTAAGCAATTCGAAGAATCCAATAATGACGAGAATTTGATGCAACAGTTTGGAGGAAAACTTCTTGCATGGTTGATTAATCATGTAGCCGCCGAAGATCAACGCATTGCGGATTATGCCACAAAAGAAGGGGGAAATGGCAATGGTAGATGATATTTACAAAGCCTTTGTTGATGCAATAAATAATGTATTTAAACTGGTTCTTAATATCTCAGATATTTCCGTTCATTCGTCTGAGGAATTTACATGCGATGACGAGATTGATATTGCAGTTGGGATTGTTGGAGAACTCCAGGGAGAAGTTCTTTACAGATTCCCGGTTACTACCTCTCTTAGTATGGTAAATATCATGAGTGGCATGGAGTTTGAGGATGTGGATATCTTCGTGACTTCTGCCATATCAGAGATTGCTAATATCATTAGCGGTAATGTTCTTACTTCACTTTCCGATGATATGCAGAAATATGATATCTTAGATATCTTACCTCCGGTGCAAAGCAGACCTGATGATTCTAAGGCATATGAGATAGAATCAAGCTGCCGTGTTTCCACATCAATCGGGGAAGTTTTTCTTAAAATAGGATTAAAT
>JAAYPH010000105.1 GCA_012519955.1 Candidatus Epulonipiscium sp. | reverse complement strand
TGTACCGGGAATGATTTTTCTAAATAGTTTATTAATAACTCTCTTGGTGTTAAATCCATTTCATCAGGCGATAAACCTTCTTCAATGGCATTGGATATTTTACGTTCAAGAGATGCTTCGTTTGTGGACACTATTTGCAACACCACAGACTTACCATCTGCTAATTGTTTCTTTATATCTGCTAAAACGCTCGGCATTTGCATTGATGTTAATATCTGGTTAAAAAAACGTTGATTGCTACTCCAAAATGCAGAATATGCAGAACCTCTATTCTTCCCTTGTGCTTGTGTAGCCTCAATAGCAGCATTAACATTCTTTAATATTATTTGCCATGCTTCAGCTATTTTGTTATAGACAACTCTTTGCTCGTTGGTTAATTTATGTTCAAGCCTTTCATATGACACTCCATTAAAAGAAATGTTCCTTGCTGTGTATAAACCCATAGACTTCATATCTCTTGATACTAACTCCATAGCAGCTACACCGCCCTTGGATATTTCAGACACAAAGGCTTCTACTGTCGGAAATGCCGTACCTTCTCCCCATAGTCCTAATCTTTGTCCATAAGCTAAATCTTCTACATTAACTGCGTTTGTTGCAGATACATATACTATCTTAGCTTTTGGGAACAACTCTTGTAATGCTATTCCGGCTAATGCTGTATCAGATGGCTTTGATTTTCCTCTTGCTTTCTTCACAGATAAACCACTTTTCATTTTATGAGCTTCGTCAAAAGCTATAACACCATCAAAATCCTTGCCTAACCATTCATATATTTGTTGTATTCTATTATCTTTATTTAACTTATAACCATCAGCACTATTAACAACTTCTTTGCTAAAAGAACTTGAAATAGTACCATATGTTGTAACTAATACACCTTCTTTAGCTTTTATCTTCTCGCCTTTTTTGAGATTAGATATTACATTTACGTCTTTCCAACCAATTCCTTCAATATCTCTCTTGGCATCTTTTATAAGGTCGGTGTTCATGGTTATCCATACTGCTTTTTTTCTTCCTTGCAAATAGTTGTCATATATAATACCGGCTATTTCTCTACCTTTACCAACTCCTGTGCCATCACCAATATAATATCCTTTGGTTACTCCGCTTGGCAATGTTTGAGAATGTGCTTGTCCTGCATAAACTACTGCTTCCATTTGTGCATCTGATAATAAACCTTTTTTAATTATGTCATTAGGTATTGCTGGTGAATAGGTTATATCAGGTGGAGATACAGCACTCATGGCAGCACTTTCAACTAATTCAGCCGGGTGAGATTGTGCGTCTTTAATGTCTAATTTTTCGGGTCGATAAATTTCAAATACACGGTTTTCATCTAAGTCGATATTAACTTTTTCAGATTTTTTGTTCTTAACCTTTACAGTATCTTTAATTCCGTCAATATCGCTTCCATGTTGTTTATTAGGTAATTGTTCAACTGTTCCAATGACTTCATCTGAAGTATCTCGTCTACCTGAATCCTCGGTTCCTCCTCGTTCAATGTCGCCTCGATTATCTGTTTCTGAAAGTCCAATATCTCCTGTCTGCTGTATAGGCCCTCGGTCATTCCCATCTGCATTGTTTCCCTGATTATTTCCTTTTCCTGTGGTGTCAGCCATTCCCCCTCGGTTTCCAATGCTTCCGTCACCGCTTGTGCTGTTACTATCATTTCGGATGCCTGTTCCCATTGTGGGTCGAATTTCAGCATCATCTTTAATACCGCTTGGTTTATTGGTTGCCTGTTCGCTTCTTGGTACGCCTTGATTATTTCTAATCTCTGGTCTTTCATTTCTTACACCCTCCAATATGTTTATAACATCTTCTAAATTTTTAAAGTTTCCTGTTATTGTTTTATCTTGTGTCGGTCCGTTCTTGTCTATTACTATTAATTGTATGTCAAATGTCGTTCCGTATTTCCTGTAATTTTCGCCATCAATAGTAACATTTGCTTTCACATTATATTTACCTTTAATTTCACTCCACCAACCACTAAATTTAGGCCTTCCTTCAGCTAAGGTATTGCCTGCTATTATGACAGCCCTACCATTATCTTGTAGCCTGTCTAATGCTTGACCTATATGTTTTTTAACATTGTCGCTGTTCTTTTTGTCCATATTTAGTGCTGTGCTAAAAGGTGGGTTCATTATTACTACTGTTGGTTTAATGTTGTCAGGCAATATTCTGTCAAGCTGCTCGGCGT
>JAAYPH010000104.1 GCA_012519955.1 Candidatus Epulonipiscium sp. | reverse complement strand
TTAATCCTATTCATGCATATGATAAGATGATTTTGGCAATATTAAGAGCATAAAGCATATAAATTTAAATTTAATTCTTGCTTGAGTTTGAGTTGATGAGTCTTAAAAACAGAAAATTATTTACACTCTCACCCAAGTTTAATAACTATTTTCATCAAATTGTTCTTCTGAAATAACTCGTATTCCGTTTCTTCTTAGTAAAGCAGAAGTAACACCTTGTCCAGCAATTTTCTTGCCCATAAATTCACCGTTATAAATCATCGAACTGCCGCAGGATGGGCTATATTCTTTTAAGACAACGAGGGTTGCATTTATTTCTTTAGCTTTTTCTAATGTAGCGTAAGCTCCTTTTATGTAAAACTCGGTTACATCTTTCCCTGATTTGTCAATTACTTTAGCTCTGCCATCAAGAACATCGTCTCCGCCTCCACCTATAATTTCAGCAGGTTCTCTTGGTGTTGAAAGCCCACCAACTAATTCAGGGCAGACAGTTACAGCTTTATTCTGTTTTACCAATTGATATATTTTATTATTTAAACTATGTGTGCCGTTATACCTTACTTCTAATCCTGCTAGACAAGAACTTACTAAAATCATAAAATTCACCTCGTTAATATAAATCTACTAATCAAACAGATTATAAGATTTATTTATTTTCGTCTAATTAACTTTTTATATCTTATATAAAGATTATGTCTGCTCATACGATACATATTAACAAATGAAATACCCCTTATCAAGTAGTATATTTGAACAGTGGTGTTATTATATAAGTGTGGACACGAAAAGTTTAACACAATACAATTATTCAAAGAAAGGAGTGTTAAACAATTCTCAAAATGGTAATATTTATTCAGACGAGCTCAAATAACAGATAGTTGATCTGTACAAGGTACTTCAATTTTTTATCTATAGAAAGGATGCTACTTATGAAAGTAGAAGTTGTAGAATATAACCGAGAATGGCCCGTTCTATTTATGGAAGAAGCCGAGGAAATTAAGCGTATTCTTGGTGAGGAGTTAATTGACATTTATCATATAGGAAGTACCGCTGTTGAAAATCTAAGGGCTAAACCTATTATTGATATTATGCCGGTGGTAAGGGATATTACCAAAATTGACGCGTATAATAAAGAATTTGAAGCTTTGGGTTATGAGCCAAAAGGTGAATTGGGCATAACTGGCAGAAGACTTTTTGAAAAGGATCAGAAATTAGAACCCATCATATTCATATCTTCGAGATCAGTAATTCCAAGGAGATAAGAAGGCATTTAGCGGTAAGAGATTATTTAAGGGCACATCCTAATGAAGTCCTTGAGTATGGACAATTAAAAAGTAAATTAGCAGATTTATACCTCTCGGATATTGAGGCTTACTGTGATGGGAAAGATGCCTTTGTTAAAGAACTAGAAAGAAAAGCATTAAATTGGTATGAAGAACTTAATCAATAGAAGATAGAAACTTCTTAAAAACAGAATAAAATCGATGTATATTCCAAAATCCCGTAGTAGGTGAAAGAGAAATCTTCATTTGCTGCGGGATTTGCTTTTTGATTGAAGTTAAGGTTAAGGGGAGAAGGCATAAGGGAGATATTAAACGGCGGGCATTTTGAATGTTAAAGGTTTTAATCGCACTTTTGATATAAGAATAGCGTACATAAACTTCAAGGGAAATGAGGGATAGAAAAGTAGATGTTCTTATAGGTTATGATGTAAAATAAAGGTATGCGATACACATTTATGGAATATTGAGAAGTAGAGATTATTTATACAATGGAAAGGATGACTTATTTATGAAGAAATTATGTTTGTTGTTATGTATTATTTTGCTGATGCCCGCTTTTTCTTCCTGCACTGCTAAGGAGTATGAAAACTTCCACGAACTTAATAGCGGCTCAAAGTTACAGCGGGGGAGTATAGTCTATTCTTTTTATAGTGCGTTGCCAAAAGAGTACCTTAGAGGCAAGCAAATAGGAATCGTGGGTAGGGATAAAAAGCATAAAGTGTTTGAGGTCAATGGTTTTTCATCCGATGAATGGATTATAGAATATTACGATGTCATCATGTCAGTTTATAATTTATACAAAGCAGATACAGTAACCGAAATTCCTGATGAGTTGAAACAATAGAACCATTTCACAACCAATTGTTTTAAAAAATGTTAGCAATAATATCATATCCTATTTATTGAAGAGAATAGGATATGATATTATTTTATCAAACAAAGGAAGGAGGGTTTCCAATGATTGAGGTCAATAACTTATCTAAAAGTTATTCTAATACCCCTATTTTGAAAAACGTAAGTTTGACTTTAAATAGTAATCGTATTCATTTTATCATGGGCAGAAATGGAAGTGGAAAAACGACTTTCATTAAATGTCTATTGGGACTTGAACATTATGAGGGAACGATCACATATGGCGGAAAAGTATTGGAGGATGTGCGGAAGGGTATTTTCGCTATATTTGACGACATTCCCCTTTACAATGATTTAAATGGCTTTCAAAATATCAGATTAATGTTATCTGATAAAAAATTTTTTGATAAAAATTATATTGCAGAACTTGGCTTATTATCAGACAAGAAGCTGAAAGAGAATATAAAAAATTATTCCCTAGGGGAACGCAAAAAGCTGGCATTGATTGCGGCCATACTTAATAACCCTAAATATCTCATTATAGATGAAATTTCAAACGGACTGGATATTGAAACCCTTGAAACCCTTCGAGAAAAATTGAATGTTTTAAGGCAGAATTCCTTAATACTTGCTACAGGTCATCATTTTGAATTTTATGAAAGCATCATTGATGAATTATTGGTTCTTAATGCTGGAACATTAACCTATATTTCAGATTATAGAAAAGGCGGTGACAAACTATATGAAATCTATAAACAATATATTGCAAGTGGCAAATAAAGAACTGTATTATCAATGGTGCTCAAAGAAAATTGCGATTTTGCTTTTTATCCTTCTTTTCTTGAGTATATTTCATCTTATAGGACTGCATAATCGTGTCATAACTTCTTATAACAGGTATCAAAGAACAGAAATGACCTATAGGGAAAATGGGATTGATATAGTAAAGGCATTAGAACAGCCTAACAATGTCTATGTAGAAAATAATTCAAAAATAACAAGCAATCCATTAAAAGACGATTTCATATCCCTTGCCATTGCTATTCAAAGCTTAAAGCCTCGGAATATCATCAGTAATACCCTTGAGTATTTAGTATTTGTTTTTTGCACTTTAATCTTCGGTATTTATGCCGCCTATGTTGCTACATATGATTTTAGATTTAAGACATACAAATTTGTATCTGTCGGCGATAACCAGAGAGATATCATTTTAGGGAAGTTATTATCTGTTATTATTACAATGACTGGAACAATGGTATTTGTACTTATTTTTACCTTCATAGGCTCTTTTATTGTAAATCCGATTGTAGTCGCTAAAGTACCGGTAAAGGATTTCACAATAGACATTTTTAATTATGAGTATGGCATTATACCACAGTTATTTTTATCATTTATAGTGATACTATTCTATGTGATTGTCGGATTTTCAATAGGATTTATTTTAAAAAGTATGCTGATACCAACGATTGGGTTATTGCTTTATGGCTTATTTATTCCTGTCTTGGGAGCTTACGACTTCAGGAATATAATTTCCTACTTCTCTCATCAGGTATTTACTTTTACAGCTCGATTTGTGATGTTTAAACCTATGCCAATTAATGAAGTGCTGGGCATATTACTAACCCTGGCAACAGCAGTCATTCTATTCGTTGTTCTTTTTACGGTAGCAAAAAAACGCAGTGCATATAGTTAAATTGTCAAGGGACATCAAACAGTTAAAGCGTAACCTTGTAGATTTTGAGGAGGAAAATACTATTGCTCAATACAATATAAGTTTATTCACAGATTATAAATCACCTAATGAGTTTGTAAAGAAATTCAAAGATCTATAGATAATAATGGGTCTTTTTTTATAGGGAGAGAATAATGCCGAAGAAATTTTGTTCAACTACGGCTTTTCTACAGAGAAAATATTAAGGTATAAAGCTTAACATTAGCGTTAAGATAAAGTATTATAAAATAATTTTATCAAACGACAAAAAACTGCAAAAAATTGCAAACTTACTTGTATAGATTAGTGGAAACAGATAAAATATAATTATAATTAATAAAGCAATAGAATTAACGGCGATTTGTTTTCCACTCTAAAATAGACTTGCTTTGTTAAGCAAGTCTATTTTAGTTAAAACTAATGGAATAGGGGGTGTTTATAATGAAAATATTTAAAATTTTAAGCAGCAAATTCAGGGAAAACGAAAAAGACGATATTAACTACTATAAGCAAAACAATTATAAAATAAATCCCTTATTTGAAGCCGTAAAGATTACTATAATATATGGATTGGTAGGAGAGCTGTGGATTTTACTATCGGATGAAATTGCCAGAAGCTTTTCGGGAAGTCTTGAAATGTATAAACAAATACAAACCTATAAAGGCGGAATCTATGTACTTGTAACAATGGTGTTAATTTTTTTACTCATATTAAGTAAAATGAGTCTTTTGAAAAAAGCCTTTAAAGAAATAACAAAGAATTATCAAGAATTAAGTTCTAAAAATCAAGAATTACTAAAGCTGGATCAAGAACTTAGAAGAAAAGTGGATGAATTAGAAAAACATAGAAATGCTCTTGTGATCAGTGAGCAGAGGTTAGAATTGGCTATTGAAAGATCAGATAATGGTATTTGGGATTGGGATTTAGAAAAAGGTACCTTTTATATTTCTCCAAATTGGAAAACTTATCTTGGATATGGGCAAGATGAAATTGACGATACCAGTGAAGCTTGGGTAGAATTGCTCCATCCAGAGGATAGAAATGAAGCTGTATCAAAAATACATGCATATATCCTCTCTCCACAAAGCTCCTATGAACATGTCAATAGAATAAGATGCAAGGATGGAAGCTACAAATGGATACTCGCCAGGGCAAAAGCCATCAAAAGTGAAGACGGAAGAGTTACTAGAATAGCAGGCTCACAAGTGGATATTACGAAGGTAAAACAATTAGAAGAAAAGCTGCATTTATTAGCTTACTATGATCAATTGACGGGACTGCCAAATAGATTTTTATTTGAAGAAAAAATGAATACCCTTTTAAGGGAAAGAACGTACTCTAACCAAAAGTTTGCCTTATTATATATGGATATCGATAATTTTAAGAATGTAAATGATACCTTGGGTCATTCTTCAGGAGATCTACTAATTCAATACGTTGCAAACATTTTAAAATATCACGTCAAAGAACCAGATTTTGTAGCAAGATTAGGCGGAGATGAATTTGCAATTATTTTCTGCGATATCAAGGATAACAAAGATGTTGTAGATAGAGTTCAAACCTTATTAAAGTATTTGAAAAGACCATGGATTCTTGAAAATCAAGAGTTTTATATAACTGTTAGTATTGGCATTGCAATATACCCTGAGCATGGGGATGACTTATCTCTATTGCTTAAAAATGCAGATATTGCCATGTATTTTGTGAAGAAACATCTTAAAGGGAATTACTGCTTTTATTCTTTAGAATTGCAAAACAAAAGCTTAGAGCAGATCAAAATGATTAATTATCTAAGACATGCCATAGACCATAATGAATTTTATCTTCTGTATCAGCCGATTATTGATTTACAAAGCAGCAATTTAATGGGGGCTGAAGTTTTAATCCGATGGGTGCATCCGAAGCTTGGAGTTATCCCTCCGATGAAGTTTATACCTTTGGCAGAAGAAACGGGTCTTATCTATGATATAGAAAAGTGGGTATTAAAAACGGCTTTAATGCAAAAGAAAGACTGGCAAGAAAAGAAATATCCGAATTTGAAAATATCTATCAATATTTCAGGAAAAAGAATTACCAGCGCAGGAATTATCAATGAAATCAGAGACTTATTGCATGAAACAAGGTTAAAATCCGATGAAATACAGCTTGAAGTAACAGAAACTGCTGTAATGAAAGATCTGGATGCATCTATGAAAATCCTAACTGAAATTAAAAATATGGGAATACAAATTGCCCTTGATGATTTTGGAACAGGCTATTCTTCTCTGACCTATCTTAAAAAATTACCTATTGATATTGTAAAACTGGATAGAGAATTCATTAAAAATATATCCATAGAAAATAATGATCGGTTGATCATAGAGCATATTATTAAGCTGATACAGGAATTAAACCTAAAGATAGTGGCTGAAGGTATTGAACTCCAGGAGCAGGTAGCTATTCTGAAAAATAACAACTGTGATTATGGACAAGGGTATTTATTCGGAAAGCCTGTTACCAAAGAGGAGTTTGAAAAATTAATGCTTTCTAATTAGCCTTATTTAGTATTGTTAATGAATTGAAGCACGAAGTATTGGCAGGAGTGACTTAATAAATAGAAGCTAAGGAGAGACGCTATGAGTAACTATACAAAAGAAGATTTAGACGCTGCTCTGCAAATTATATCTTCAACGATTAGTAACTGTGAAAAAATGCAGCCAAAATTTCCAGAAGGCACATCTCAGCATACCCTTCTTAAAAACAGGATAAAAGCCTTGTATATTTCAAAAGCCCTAATAGAAGGCGAAAACATTATGGACAGATATACAAGGGAAGAACTGATAGGAGCCCTAAGCCCTATATCTTCAATTATCAGCAAATGTGAAAAAGCACAGTTAAAATGTAAAGAGGGCTCCTCCCACTACACCCGATTCAAGAATATAATACATGCGATGTATATTTCAAAGACATTCATAACCGATGAAATCAATAAAAGTAGTTAATGTGACAAATAGCATAGAATTTCGATAAGAATTCTGATAAAATAAATTTAATATTCAAATAAACAGCTAAAAAAGAGCAATTTTAAAAACATCAAATGTAATAGCGCTATCAAAATTAAAAGACAATATGAAAACATACAGGATACTTTTTTATTGAACATAAACGTATACAATAAATTTTTAAGAAAGTAAGATGATACATGGAGAACCATAAAATTATTCAACAGATAAAGGCATCTAATGATTTACCGGAAGTTCCGAAATCTTTTGGAGAAATTTTAAAAATGCTTCTTGATCCCTGTAATTTTGACATGGATGCATGCATTGAAAAGTTTTCCTATCATCCTCAGCTTGAGAATGCTTTAATACAGGTATTAAATGATCATTCCAAACTAAAACGCGAGATTGTCAGCATAAAGGATGCAGTGGTTTATCTGGGTGCAAAAAATGCCAGAATCATTGCAATCGCATATGTTACCCGATTATTATTGCCGTACAGAAAAGGTAAGACTCAGATTTTTGACCATAATATTTATCTGAAACATTGTATTGGCACATCGATTGCCAGTTCTATGATCGCAGAGAAAACAGGTTTATGCGATAAAGACAAGATGTTTATTTACGGACTTATTCATGATATTGGTGTAATAGTCCTGGACGTATGTTTTCCTGAATACCTGGATAAGATTTATGAACTCCAAAAGAACGGTGTTCATCAAATCGTGGCAGAAAAAATAGTTTTAGGAGGAATAACCCATTCGGAGATTGGCAGATGGCTATGCAAAGAATGGGGCTTGCCCGATGAAATTGCACAGATTGTAGGATTTCATCATACTCCGTTTTTATCGAATCAATTTACAACCGAAGTACAGATCATTCATCTGGGAGATTCTATAAGTGCCAATTATTACGAACAGCTATTAGGAAATAAAACAGCGTTTATCTTTTCTGAAAAGATCATGGAAGCTTTAGGGGTAAATAAAGAATTCGTCAATGAAATTATTAGAAGGTTGCCAAAAGAAGTAGCAAAAATTAATCAAATCATAGAGTTCAAGGTCTTATAAAAAACAAATGATTCAAATCCCCGTTTTATTTGTTTTCTTTATGTATTTTCAATCTTTTAAAGAAAATATTTACAAGCATTTTATGGGCAGCACAATAGACAAAAAATAGAGAATTTTGTTGAAGAAGATTGACAAATACAGTATAATTTCATATTAATAATATAGTAATTTTTATATAATACTGTAAAGGCTTATTTAGATTTCCTTTATATAGGCTGTAATTATATATGACATCATACAAATTTCCGCTGAGAATAAAAAATTTTGGCGGAAATTTTTTGAGAATCACGAAAGTCAATGTATTTGTGTGGGTATTGGAGGGATTCGATGAAAAAAGGGGGTTTGAATTGTTTTAGGACATTTTTGTGGCTTCTTATATTTATTTCAGCCATTTTATGTGCAATGCAGTATAATCATGGAGAAAAAACCACCAAAAACATAGTAATTCTCAATTCTTATCACAAAGGACTTACCTGGACGGACGAACAGACAAACGGGATACTAAATGCGCTTAATCAGTATCATAACGATCTATCTATTTCAGTGGAATACATGGATTGGAAAAGGTATCCTACCGAAGAAAACATAAATAATATCTATACTCAATTGGAGTATAAATATTCCAATCAGAAAATAGATTTAATTTTAACGACAGATGATGCGGCTCTTGACTTTGCTTTGAAGCATCGGCATGCTATTTTTTCTGATGCGCCAATTGTTTTTTCTGGGGTCAATGAAAAAGATGCCTTAAGATTATTAAGGGAGCATCAAAAGGTAACAGGAGTAGTGGAAAAAGTTGATCCGGATCAAACCATAGCGCTCGCTTTAAAAATTAATCCGAAAATCAAAGAAGTTTATGTTATTTACGATAACACAGAAAGCGGATTGTCTACCGGGGAATTAACGATTGAAGCAATTCGTAGAATCAATCCGGAGATCAAAATAAAGACATATAATGATAAGCCTTTTAATGAACTATTGTCCGATGTCGCCCATGCCCCTAAAGACAGTATCGTTCTTATTACTACCTATTATTCGGACATAGACCATACAGTCCTTGGCTTTGAAAAGACCTGTAGATTAATTAGTGCCGCCAGCGCTGTTCCGATTTATCATCTATATACCTTTGGGCTAAATAATGGCGCCCTGGGAGGAAGTATGCTTAATGGAAAGCTGCAGGGGGAAGTAGTTGGCCAGCTCGCTTTTAGGATTTTACAGGGAGAAGATATAGATCACATACCCCGTAGCGACTTTCAGGCAACAGAATATATCTTTGACTATCATCAGCTTCAAAGATTTAATATTTCAAAAAGCAAATTGCCGAAGGAAAGTACAATCATCAATAAACCATTTTCATTTTTTGAGACATATCATGATATAGTTGTTACTACAATTATTATATTTGTAATCCTAGTAATCTTTATTTGTATATTGCTCTATCATTTAAAAAAGATCCATAGAATGAAAGAGGAGCTGGAAGCGAAACATGATGAGTTAACCCAGCTCAATAAAGAATTGACTGCCTCTGATCATAAAATCAAAAGCCAATATCTTGAATTGGTAAGAACGCAGGAAAATTTGATGCTTAGGGAACATCAATATCGGCTGTTGTTCGAAAAAATGCTGAATGGATTTTTTGTGTTTAAACCCGTATACAATGAAGATCACAAACTAGTGGATATTAAGTTCTTGAATGTTAATCCAAGCTTTAAACAACAAGCCAATATACAAATTGATGATGTTATTGGGAGAACATGGACGGATATCTTCGGTTATCCCAGCTTAGAATTGAGTATCTATGAGAGGATATTGGAAACAGGAAGAACTGAACGTTTTGAAACTTATTATGGAAAAATAAATGCATATTACTTAGTTAATGCTTTTAAGATATCCAGTAATCAAATAGGAGTTATTTTTGAGAATATCTCAGAGTATAAAATGGCAATAAAAGAAATTAAAAAGCTCAATGAAGAATTAGAACAAAGAGTTGCCATAAGAACTGCAGAACTTAGTCAGGCCATGGATGAATTAGAATCCTTTACTTATACCGCATCCCATGATTTAAAATCACCCCTTAGGGCAATAGACAGCTACAGCAGAATCATGTATGAAGACCATGGTAAAAATCTTCATAGTGATGCCGTAGATATCATTCACAACATAAGAGGCATCTGTAAAGACTTAATCAGTATGATCAATAATCTCTTAGAATACTCCATGGCATCGAAAAAAGAGCTAAGTAAAGAAGAAATCAATATAAAAGAAATGTTTATTTCCGTATTCAATGAACTGCAGCTTGCATATCCGGAAAGAGAGGTAAACTTAATTATTGAAACAGTCCTTCCCACTGTTTATGCCGATAAACTTTTATTAAGGCAAGTGATCTACAATATCCTGTCCAATGCTTTTAAGTTTACAAAGAATGCAAGCAAACCACGGATCATCATCGGCAATACGATTACTTCAGAAGAATATATTTTCTATGTCAAAGATAATGGCATCGGATTTAACATGGAGTATTCAAAAAAGCTATTTGGAATTTTTCAGCGGCTTCATACCAGTGATGAATTTGAAGGTACTGGCATAGGCCTCGTGACTATTAAAAAAATAATCCAAAAGCATGGGGGAAGGGCATGGATAGAAGGACAAGTGAACGTTGGAGCCACGATATATTTCACTTTGCCATTTTCTTGGTAAGAGAAGTTGGGAGGGGATAAAAAAGTGCTGAATGTGCTGATTGTTGATGATATGGATATTGTTCGCCGGGAGATCAAGCGGCTTAAGGTATGGGGGGAGTCTACAGGGTTTGTCATCGCAGAGGAAGCATCCAATGGACAAGCAGCTTTGGAGATTCTGGAAAATAGCTCTATAGACTTAGTAATTACCGACATAAAAATGCCGAAGGTAGACGGTCTGGAATTGCTTGAAAAAATTATGGAGAAAAATTTATGTCCATGTGTTGTACTGCTAAGCGACTATACAGATTTTACGTATGCCAGACAAGGGATTATATTAGGTGCCTTTGACTATATGTCCAAGCCCGTTTGTGAAGAAGAATTTGAAAAATTACTCCATAGAGCAAAGAAGCATATCACTGCAAAAAGCAGGGAAAAAGAAAGGCTAAAAGCGCTCCAAAAAAATTTAGAAGAAATAGTAGAAGTCTACTTTTCGGACGCTGAAGTGAGGCAAGTAGTACACCTTATGGAGCATGGAGATATGGAATACATCGAGGCATTGTCGCGGATGATGGATAGAATAGAGAACCATTTAGACCATGAATTCCTCAAAATAGAAAGAGCCTTAAGAAGTGTCTTTCGTGAGGTCGTAAAAACAATATTAGAGAACAAAAAGTGGCTGGAAAAATTTATTGATCCAAAGGAAATGAAGGATATTAACTTTTTAAATTGCAAAGAAATTGACGATTTAAGAGAAGCATTCATGGATAGGATAAAAACTATCTTTGATATTCTCGATAAACTGTATTGTACTAAAACATATAATGACACGATTGTTCAAATCTGTGACTGTGTATTGGAGAATTCCGAGGACGAACTTTCTCTAACCTATATTGCAGAAAAACTCTATATGAATAAAAATTATATCAGCGAGGTATTTAAGCAAAAAACAGGAATGTCCATTACTCAATATCTTACGAGAATTAAGATGGAGAGAGCCAAGGTTTTAATCGCTGATGGGAAACTAAAGATCTATGAGATCAGTGATATGCTGGGTTATAAAGATGTTGAATACTTTAGTAAGGTATTCAAAAAATATACGGGGATGTCCCCGACTCAATTTCGATAAATAACCTGATTTTTTTCAGGGTATGTCCTTGTTATTTTACATTCTGAATCATAAAGAAATCTTGTACTATATACATGAATAGGTACAAGATTTTTTTATTGCACCAAAGATTAGGACAAAGTATATGTATCATGACTTCATAGATAATAACTACTCTGGCAATTGCAGGAGGGGTTATGTGATGGATACAAATTTATAATATAGGAGAGGGAAAATGTGTATAGCAAGTTAAAAGAACTACAAGAATTTTTAAACGAAATGATTGCGTCAGAACAATATACATACGAAGAAATCTTAAATGTTAGCCAAAAGCTGGATTTTTTAATGGTCGATTATTTGAAAGAACAATGCCATGAGGAAAATGAACAATAAAATTCAATAAAGAATATAAAGAAGGTGCCAAAATGCTGGAGAACGAAAAAATATATGATTATAAAAAAATATCCATTAAGATATGTTTGATCTATCTATCCATAGGTCTTTTATGGATTGTTATGTCGGACTTAGCTGTTGTTACGACTGTTAAGGATAAAGATCTGATGACCTCTATCAATATAATCAAAGGATGGGGATATGTATTCGTTAGCGGCATTCTGATCTACTTACTTACATATTTGACATTAAAAAAAATAAGCGACAAAGAAACTGAATTACGGCAGAGCTATCAGGAGTTGCTAGCTGCCAATGAGGAAATAGAGGCAACTTATGGTCAACTGGCAGCCTCTGAAGGCTTATTAAAACAGCAATATCAGGAAATGGTAATTCATCAGCAGAAGCTCATGGAAAGCGAAAAAAGATATAAACTCATTTCTGAAGCATTACATCATCTCGCTTACCATGACCAATTAACAGGCTTAAAAAATAGAAATGCTTTTACTACTGCTTTAACCAAGCTTATGGAACAAGAGCATTCTAAAAAAATAGGACTCCTCTTTGTAGATATTGATAATTTCAAATACATAAATGATTCCATGGGGCATACTTTTGGGGATCAGGTTCTAAAGGAAATAGGAAAACGACTGACTAAATTTCAGAATGAACATATTAGTATTTATAGATTAGGGGGAGACGAATACATCGTCTTGCTGGAAAGTTTTGGAGAAATTACTGAGGTTGAGAAACTGGCAGTCAATGTATTAAGAGCATTGAATCAACCTTTAGAAATCAGCAGCAGTTCGATTTTTATAACCGCAAGTATCGGTATATCCCTATTCCCTGAACACGGTGAAAACATTGATGAACTTCTAAAAAATGCGGATATTGCTGTATTTAGAGCAAAGGAAGCAGGCAAAAATAAAATCATAATTTTTAATCAGCCTATGAATGAAGCCGTAACTGAACGGGCTCAGATTGAAAAGCATCTTAGAACTGCTTTGGAAAAGAATGAATTTGAATTATACTATCAGCCTCAGTTAGATGTAAATACCAATCATATTTCGGGTTTTGAAGCCCTTTTAAGGTGGAAAAATCCTGAACTTGGCTTCGTGCCCCCTAATAAATTCATAAGTGTTGCAGAAGATACCCATTTAATCATACCTATTGGAGAGTGGGTATTAAGAAACAGCTGTATGTTTTTGAAGCATCTCCATAATCAAGGATATAGGGATTTGACCATGTCTGTTAATATTTCTATGCTGCAGTTATTACAAGACGATTTTGTGGATATGGTTACAGATATCCTGGAATTAGTTAAAATCCATCCCAAATACATTGAACTGGAGATTACAGAATCTGTTTTTATGGAGTCTTATGAGACCATAGCAGGAAAACTAAAACTTTTAAAGGCAATAGGTGTAAAAATTGCATTAGATGACTTTGGCAAAGGCTATTCCTCTCTCCATTATTTAAAACACCTTCCCATATCCACATTAAAAATTGATAAGACCTTCATTGATAATATTTCCCTGGATAAAGTAAACAAGTCTTTAACCCATTTGATTGTGAAAATAGGAAGAGTTATGGATTTGTGTGTGGTAGCAGAAGGGGTTGAAACAGAAGAACAAATGGAATACCTAAAAAAACACAAATGCAATAAAATACAAGGATATCTGTTTTGCAGGCCTTTACCACACAATGAAATCTTAAAAAAATTAGAAATCAGTCAACAAGACATGCAACTATCATAACGGTTTCAATTTCTCCCTTAATTGATACACTAAAACGACTTTCAGAGTACTCTGGAGGTCGTTTTTTTTACATAGGAAACTCCTTGAAAACAATAAAAAATAAAAAACTTTAATAATAAATTGTTGTCTTAATTATGAAAAAATATTATATTGACGAATAATATCTAAATATAGTAGACTGTAGGAAAATGTTATTAATAACAGTTACTATTAAAAAGTGAATGTCAAATATTTATCAAGGATTTGCAAAGGAGGGGTGCAATGCTAGAAAAACTCTCAATGCGTATGATCATGACGATTCTATTTATAACACTTACACTAATTACTTTTGTCATACAAGGGTACATAGTTTTTTCTAGCTGGCTGGCTTATGCAGATAATACAATCACTCAGAGGATAGACAGTATGCACAATGAGATACACTATAGTATTAAGCTGCTTTTAGACACCACTCAAGATAAGAATCAACTGAATGAAGAATTCATAGAACAACATATCATTTTTTCAAAACTCAATCATTATTTAGAAGATATTGTTAAGGAGAACAATGCTTTTACAATTATTGTTGACAAAGACTCAGAATCTTTGATTGCAAATTCAGTAAACACTCCTAATTTGAGAATTCTTAAAGATGGCAGTTTAAGAAGAGTAAAGATTGATGAAATAAATCACGAAGCCTTCCTTAATGCATATAAAAATTATAGAGATACAGGTGATAGGCGTTTTAGAATAAAGTATGGGCAAGACAGATTATGCATCAACGTAATGGAATACCATGAAGAAGGATTAAATTGGATCATCCTTACAGGCGTTTTAGAAAGTTTATTTACTGCAGGCATTTATCATAATCTGAGATTGACAATTGTTTTAACTTTATTGACAATCTTTGTATCTATAGTTATCTATTTAAGATTTGTTAATAAGTTTTTAAGACCAATTGATGGGTTGGTTGAAGCTACAGAAAGCTTCTCCCAAGGAAATTTGCTGCAGCGTGCAGAGATTGTTCGAGATGATGAAATAGGAAGGCTGGCCAAATCTTTTAATAAAATGGCAGATACAATTCTAAATCATGTTAATGAGCTGGAACAAAAGGTGAAAGAAAGAACCAAAGCACTAGAGATTGCCAATGAGGTATTAAGAGAAAATAAAGAAAAACTCCAACTTCTTCTTGATTCAACGGCAGAAGGTATCTATGGGATGGATCTTGAAGGGAAATGTACATTTTGTAATACCAGTGGGATAAAACTTTTAGGCTACAACTCTCAAGAAGAATTATTGAATCAGATTATGCATTTAAAAATCCATCATAGTTATAAAGACGGAACTTCCATGGCATTACATGAGTGTAAAATACATAAAGCCCTTTCTGAAAGGAAAGGGGTTCATGTAGAGGATGAAGTCTTTTGGAGAGCAGACGGCAGTTGTTTTGATGTGGCATACGCTTCCTATCCTCAGTACAAGGACGGAAAGCTAGTTGGCGTTGTGGTTACTTTTATTGATAATACAGAAACAAAGAAAAATCAGGAGCATATCTGGTATCTTACTTATCATGACGTTTTAACGGGTTTGTATAACAGGATGTTCTTTGAAGACAAATTAAGAAGAATCGATACCAAAGACAATCTGCCTCTCTCGGTTATTTATGGAGATGTTAACGGATTAAAGCTTACAAATGATATTTTCGGCCATGCTGCAGGAGATGAACTTTTAAAGAAAGTTGCCAGGGTATTTAAAAAATTTGCTGGAGAAAAAGGTATAGCGGCTCGTTTAGGTGGGGATGAATATGCGCTTCTTTTGCCCAATACACCAGGGGAAGAGGCAGAAAAAATCATGAACAGTATCAGCGAAGAGATCTCCAAAGAGAAAATTGTTGCCATAAAAGGCAGTATGTCCATGGGATATGCTACGAAAACCCAATTAGATCAAAATATCATCATGATAGTGGAGCATGCCGAATCAAAAATGTATAAGCAAAAAATGCTCAATCGTCGAAATGTAGATTCTGATATGATAACAACCATCATGGAAACGCTGCA
>JAAYPH010000103.1 GCA_012519955.1 Candidatus Epulonipiscium sp. | reverse complement strand
TTGTATCTAACTAGAATCTATTCGTCAACAAGAAAGAATTCGCAAGCGAAACTCTCGCGCCGAGCGCGTTCGGCAAAGCCGACAAAATACAATACCCGCGAGTGTGCATCCTGCCTGTTGTTTTTATTACATAGTAAATTCGGAAGAATTTCCTATGTAATAAAAAAGAGTGTCTCTAGCTACTTAGTAGTTTCGCGACACTCCTTAATTTATTAGTCTTGAGTATATGGAAGAAGAGCGATATGTCTTGCTCTCTTAATTGCAATTGTTAAGGCACGTTGATGTTTTGCACAGTTTCCTGTGATTCTTCTTGGAAGAATTTTGCCTCTTTCAGAAATGTACTTTTTGATTTTGTTTGTATCTTTATAATCAATTACGTTCATTTTATCAACGCAAAAATTACATACTTTCTTTCTTTTACGGATACGTCTTTTTTGAATCGCCACGTTTAACCCTCCTTTACGAGTACCATTCACTAAAATGGTAAATCTTCATCTTCTAAGCTTTCATCGATTGGATAAAATCCTTCTGGTTCACTATTAAAAGGGGTTGATCTATATTGTTGTGCTTGGGACGGTTCATGGCTTTGATGGGCTTCAAAAGAAGACTTGCTTTCTGCAAAATACTGTTCTTCAACAACCACATCCGTAGACCATCTTCTTTTACCATCCTGGTCATCCCAGGAACGCACTTGAAGGCGACCTACTACAGAAACCATCTGCCCTTTTTTAAAATATTTCTCCGCAAACTCTCCCTGTTTTCCAAATGCAACAACATTTATAAAGTCCGCATCTGGTTCTCCTTCACGCCTAAATCGTCTATTTACAGCTAGGGTATATCGAGCTACTGCTAGCGGGTCTGCACTTTGCGAGTATCTTACTTCCGGGTTTTTTGTCAGTCGTCCCATTAGAATAACTTTATTCATACAATAACCCCCTTTGTCTTTTGAGGAATCGAAATACTTCTATCTCAAATTATTTCCAATACGTTCGATGTCTAATCTTATGGATCAATTATTCTTCAATTCTTGTGATCATGTATCTAAGTACAGCATCCATGATACGAATACGGCTTTCAATTTCTGCTGGTGCGCTTGCATCAGCTGTGAAAGTGATGAAGTAATAGAAACCTTCGTTAACTTTAGCAATTTCATAAGCTAACTTTCTTTTACCCCATTCATCCACTTTTTCTACAGTTCCGCCAAATCTGGTGATATAACCTTGAACTTTTTCTAAAGCCGCATTTTTTGCTTCTTCATCAAGATTTGGTGAGAAAACCACTGCTAATTCGTATTTGTTCATTCTCGAACACCTCCTTTTGGACTTTGGCCCTATTATAAATAGAGCAAGGATTTACACTTACAATCTAAGATGATACCACAAAATCATCAAAGATACAAGCTATTTTTGCAAATTATCTTCCCCATTTACTTCCTCAGTGATTCCTTCCGGTCTTTCAAGAATTTTTTTTACCCTTTTTTCAAACTTTGTTCGAGGAATCATGACTAAATGATCACATCCCATACATCTCAGTCTAAAGTCAATGCCCACTCTAAGTACTTCCCATTTATTCGCGCCACAGGGATGGGGTTTTTTCATCTGTACGATATCTCCTACATAAAATTTCATGTTCCTACCTCCATAGTTTTAATGAATAAATTAGCCTATACTGTATTATATATAAAGAAAGGAAGACAAAATCAAGATTTTTTAATCTAATGCTATAATAATTGCATGGTTGAAACCTAAGTATGGGAGGGCTCTAATGAACTGGAAACTTTTCTTTTCTGCTTTTTTTACCTTATTTCTTGCTGAATTAGGAGATAAAACTCAGCTTGCAGTTTTTTGTATGAGTGCTGATAAAAAACAGCCTATCCCAATATTTTTAGGGGCCTCCTTAGCTTTGATTTTAGTAACCTTTCTGGGAGCATTTTTTGGAGAATGCGTGTCTAGGTATATACCACAGCATATTATTAAACTCATTGCAGGCTGCTTATTTATCGGAATTGGAATATTTGTACTAAGAGAAACCTTTATGGAGTTATCAAAATAAAACGAAGAACAATCAAAACCCCCATAGGATGTAAAACCTATGGGGGCTTTTTTAGAAGGCGCCAATCGGATTTGAACCGATGAATAAAGGTTTTGCAGACCTCTGCCTTACCACTTGGCTATGGCGCCATATTTAAAATCTGGCAGCCACCTACTCTCCCAGGCAGTCTCCCGCCAAGTACCATCGGCCGTCTATGGCTTAACCATCATGTTCGGTATGGGTATGGGTGTTTCCCATAGA